>JAPUGG010000254.1 GCA_027292975.1 Alphaproteobacteria bacterium
GGCAAACTACAGCAAGAAATAAAGCGAATCTTGCAGAAAGCGGGAGAGGCCAAACTCGGTTGGATAGTCTTCGCGGTCATCCGTGGGGTTTTCATCACGCACGCCGGGGGCGACCCGGAAACGGACAAGCTACAGCCTACACTTGAGCGCTCACTGAAGCGGTCTCTTAAGGCGTTAGTGGACTGTGGGGATGTATTGAGAAGAGGCAGGGGCGGGCAACAAGCCCCGTTTGTTTACATGACGATTGAGGTGTTCATGGATGAACCAGACACCGACAAGGCAAAGCGCGCGTTTGTAGAGTTGGCGGGGGCCGTCGGCTAAACTATCTAACCGCCAGCCTTAGGCCCGGGAAGGACTCGCCCTCCCGGCCCTGCCGTGCTTCCATCGGAGTGTCAGCAACCGAGGGAGGCGCCCATGCCATTTGCGGTTATCGAAGAAGATGAAAAAGTATTTTTCAACGAGCAATCCCTCCTTCCCGACCGGGTAATTGGAATTGTAATTCCGTCACTTGTTGATCGTCGGCTGGCTCTCATCATTCAGGGCTGCTGGCACGATACCGCTAAAGGCGATCTGCTAAGCGAGCTTTTCCGCGATGGCGGCGCGCTAGGCAGCCTTCAAACTCGTGTGCAAGTTGGGTTTGCCATTGGATTGTACGGTGAGGACATATTCGCCGATCTGAAACGAATTGTGAAGATTCGCAATGCCTACGCACATCAACCCGGCGCGCGAGACTTCAAGACCCAACCGATTTGTGACTTTACCCGCGATTTTGTACTGCCGGAGCGCCACCCCAAGGAAACCTCAGCCACGCCTGAAACGGACACTCGTGAACAAAGGATTGAGCGTTTGATGCGGGCGAGTGGTTTAATCGACCTAAAACCACTACGCCACCGTTATCTACGAACAACCGAAATCATACTCACCTGGTTATCGATAAAGTCGGGGCATTTCGATCTTCCCCCGCCTTAGCTCCGTCATTTCTAACTGCGTTCATGTCGCACCAGATGCGCTTCACCACATCCTCAGCACCTTCAAAACGGGCATCGAAAGACCAAAACGCATGAACACCCGCCTGGATCATAGCGGGCGTATCTTCGTCGCAATCGGTCAGCTTAGGATCGCTCATCGTATCCAACATGTGGTAAAGCGCCACCGTGCAGGGGCGCGTCTAAATTATCGGCCTATACCCTTCGTCACCTGCGAAGGCCGGGCCGGGCCACGCTGTCGATCAGTCCAAGAAATTCGTCGTCCGATACCAACTTGCCCAGCTTCGCCTTCGTCGTGGCCAGCCGCAGCACCCGCTCACCGAGCCCCGGCACGCCCGATAGCAACGTCAGCACTCGCTCCGGGGTCGCACGCCCCGAGGTAATGAGATTTAGAAGCTGCCGGCCGATTTGGGTCGGGGCCACGCGCTTGGAGGTCCCGAACACGCTGCCGAATGGTGATAAAGATGGGTTAGCCATTTTCAGAAGATGGGGTGACGCGCGGCGGTTTTCATCATGCGCCAGAATATCCCAACCGCCGGGAAATCCGCAAAGTCGCTGGCCCCAGGTGCGAGGTGGCCAAAGTATTTTGGCGGGGGGAAATTTGGGGGCCGAAGTTTTGGGGCTGTGACACAAGAGGGGAACTGCGTTAGCGCTCGGGACCCCTTGGGGGGGCTCCCCACCCCCGGCCCGGCCGCTCGCACCGGCCCTCGATACCAGCACCACGCACCCGCCGGCCATGCCCGCCACCACCAGGGGCGACACCACATGGCCCGCGCGCTGCCGGGACAGGACAGCCCGTCCCGGTCCCGAGCACGGCCCAGGCGAGCACCACCAGGGCACCGCCGGCCCGAACGCGGGAGGCGTCGGGAGGCATGGCGTACAGCCCGAGCGTGTCGAGTCCCTCACGGCCCCGTACAGCGCCGCGCCGCGTTCACGGGCACGTTGGCACGCCCGGCGCCGGCCTCGCGCACCACGGGCCGTCTGAAGGCCGTACAGGGGCCTCTTATTGGGGAATAGTTGGGGATGTATTGCCGCGCCGTAGCTTAATGTATTGATTTGTATGGTGACCCCAGCGGGGTTCGAACCCGCGTTGCCGCCTTGAAAGGGCGGTGTCCTAGGCCTCTAGACGATGGGGTCCCGGATGTAGCGCCCCAGGGGGGCGTGGCCGGGATGTACCCATTCCGCGCCCGGAATTCAAGCCCCGCCCGTCGGAACGCCGCCAGTCCCCCGCGCCGATCCCCTGCGCCGATACCCTGCCCGATCCCCTGTTGCCGATCCCGGGGGCGCGCGGCAATGGGCGCGCCGGCGATCTCCTTGATCAGCTTGGTCAGGATCGCCTGCGCGTAGGCCTGGTAGTCGTTGGCGGTCATTACGAAGGCCCCGGTGCCGCCGATCACGTTGGCGAAGTAGTAGCTGTCGACCGTCGGGTCCTCGTTGAGGATCGTCAGGCCGTTGATGGTGATCCCGAGCGCGACCGCCGCATCGCGCAGATGGACCGGGTGGACGCCCTGGTTGGCGCGCCCGTCGCCGGAGACGTCGATGACCTTGCGCCGACCGACGAAGCCGTTGAGCTCGAGCTGGGCGATGGCGTACTCCAAGGCGGCGCCGATCGCGGTGCCGCCGCCGACCAGAAAGCGCGGCGTGTCCAGCAGCGCCTGGGAGAAGGCCAGCGCGCTCTCCTGGTCGCGCACCAGGGTCCAGTCGATGGCCAGGAACTGCTTGCGGTCGTCAGACCACTGCATGAGCGCGACCGCCACGCCCAGGTCACCCGAGGCGCGGATCGCCTGCACCACCCTGGGGTCGCGGAAGGCCTCGGCCAGGCCGCGGATTTGCAGCTCGAACTCGTCCACCGAGACGCTCGAGGAGGCGTCCACCGCGAGCACCAGCTCGAGGTCGACGATCCGCTGCTCCGCGAGCTCGGCCGCGGGGGCGCTCCAAGGCAGGAAGGCCGGCGCGAGCGCGAGGGCGGCGGCGGGCGGGAAGCGCCACGCGCGGCGCCGC
>JAPUGG010000255.1 GCA_027292975.1 Alphaproteobacteria bacterium
ATCCATCGCCAGCAGCGTGCGGGCCAGGTCGACGCGGATCAGCGCGGAATCGGGGTCAAGCTTGACGGCCTTGCGGTAGGGCGGCAGGGCCTTTTTAATCCTGCCGGCCTCGAGAAGGGCCTGTCCCTTGAGCTCGAAGAAATATGCGTTGCCGGGCTCCTCGCGGATCAGCCCGTCCATGAGGGGCAACGCCCGGTCCAGGTCGTTTAACCGGTAATATGCGATGGCGCGGGCATAGCGCGCGATAATCGATTCGTCGGTGGCCGCATAGGTCTTCAGGGTTCGCGCCGGCGGGTGGAGGAAGGCACGCAGCTTGGCCCGCATGCGGCGAAACATTTTTTCGAATTTGGGGTTGGCGGGCGTCTTGGTATACGGCGACCTTTCGAGGTGCGATTCCACGTCCTGGACCCGGTAGCGGGTGATGGGATGGGTCCGGACATAGACATCCTGACGGCTTGCCGGCAGCAATTCCTGGTCCTCGATGGTTTTGAAGAAGTCGGCCATGCCCTGGGCCGACTGTCCGGTCAGGTCCAGGAGTTTCATGGCCGCCTGGTCGGCCGCCGATTCCTGGGCGCGGCTGAACGCCAGGACGGAGCCCAACGCGAGGCCCTGGCCCGCCGTTATGATCGCCGCGCCGGCCTCGCCGGAACCGGTCGCCGCCGCCGTGAGCACGCCCAGAATGGTGGCCACCAACGCGGCCGTGCTGCCGGCCTTCAAACGCCCGGAAATGCGGCTGAGGTGGCCGCCCGCCAGATGACCCGTTTCATGGGCGAGAACGCCGGTCAGTTCGCCGACATTCCTGACCTTGAGCAGCAAGCCTGTATGGAGGAACAGGTTCAGGCCGCCCGCGACAAAGGCGTTCAGCGCATCGTCGGCGATGAGGAAAATTCGCACGTCGGCGCCGCGCAAGCCGGCCGCTTCAAACAGTGGCGCCGCGTAGGCGCGAATGGTATTTTCCACCTCGGTGTCGCGGATGAGCGTGGCGCCGGCCGCATCCCGCCCCGTCAGGGGCATGACGAGAATCGCCGCTAGCAACAACGATATGGCCCGTGTTCGAATGAATCCCGACATTTTCCGTGCTCACCGGTTGGCGGGGCAGCGTAGGCGGGCGCCCGGAGGGCGTCAAATAACATTCGCGTTGGCCATCCTCTGCGCCACCGCGTCCATTCTTGGGGGCTGTGGCCTTTCGTCCATGTTGTCCAATCCGGCCGGTGACTTTGTCGCCGGCTTCAGAAGCGCCGTCGCCGGCGACGAGCCGCAATCCGTCCTGATCGCCCAGCAGGTTTTGGGCGCCGGGGGAAGCGCCGCCGACGCCGTCGTCGCGGGCTATTTCGCGATGTCGGTGGGCTTGCCTTCCGCCGCATCGCTCGGCGGCGGGGGAGTCTGCATGGTCAGCGACGCCAGGGCTCTTAGCGACAAGGCCAAAAAGACCAAAAAGACCATTCCACCGGTCGAGACCCTGATCTTCACCCATGGCGGCCGAGCCAAGGTCGCCGCACCCGGCAACGTGCGTGGGATGTACGCGCTCCATGCGAGGTACGGCGAACTATCCTGGGCGCGCTTGCTGGCCCCCGCGGAGAGCATGGCGCGGTTCGGTTTTACCGTGTCCAAGGCCATGGCGCTGAGGCTTCGGGCATCATCGAAACGCATCAAGGCCGCCCCCGGGTTACGGCTGATCTTCACCGATGCCAGGGGCGCACTGGTGCGGGCGGGCGGCAAGCTCCGGCAGATCGATCTTGCCGCCACCCTTTCTCGGATCAGGCGGGTGCCCGGGCGGTTTATCCGGGGCGCTGAGGCGGCGCGCCTGGCGGCGGCCTACCGGCAGGCAGGCGTGCCGCTCACGGCGGCCGAGGTTGAAAATCAGCGCCCCGAGTGGCGGCCGCCGATTTCGGTCCGGCGCCGCAATCGCTCGGCGGAGTTTCCCCCGACCCCGGCCGGCGTGGTGGCCGCGCAGATGTGGGCGGTGCTTTACCGGGACGGCTATTGGCGAGATGCCGATGACGCCGATAAGCCGCATTTGGTGGCCGAGGTGACGAAAAGGGTTTTCGCCGATTCCGGTGTTGCCTTTTATCGTCCGTCTCGGGTCGTGAGGTCGGCGGGCTCGTTTGTCGGCGCGGCGCGCATGGAAAGACTGATGGCGTCCTACAGGCCCGAGGCGCGCACCCCATGGAAGGATGGCGCGGACGAGGGGCGGGCGGCCCCCTCGGGCCAGGGCTCGGCCGGGATCGTCGCCGCCGACCGTTTCGGGCTGGCGGTGGCCTGTGCCTTTACCATGAACCGCCCCATGGGTGCCGCCCGTTTGGTCCCCCGCACGGGGATCGTCATGGCGGCGCCGCCGGATTACGCCGGTCGGGGTGGTGCCGTCCTCGGGCTGATGCTGCTCCGCCGGGAGAGTCAGAACGAACTCGAGTATCTGGGTGTCGCCACAGGTGACGCGGCGGCTCCGGTGGCCCTGGTGACGACGGCGCTTGGGGTGATGGTGGACGGTTCCGGCCTCGAGGCCGCGCAAAGGCAACCGCGCACTTTCAACGGCGCCGTGCCCGACCGGGTCATGGTCGAGCGCGGGGCGGCGGGCGAGGCCGTCGCCAAGGGCCTCAGGGCCAAGGGCCACACGGTCCAATTGGTGCCGCCGCTCGGCCGTCTCAATGCCTTCATTTGCCCCCGGGGATTCGAGGGCCCGTCAAGCAGGTGCGAAGTCAGGACCGATCCCCGCGGCCTGGGATTCGCCGAAGGCAAATAAGGCTCAGGCCCATGGCGATCAAGGTCGCAACACGTGGCCGCATAGCCCCCTTCGTGGTGATGGAGGTGATGCGCGCCGCCAATGCGCGCGCCGCCGCCGGGTACGACGTCATCCACCTAGAGGTGGGACAGCCCTCCACCGGCGCGCCCGATCCCGTCATCGCCGCGGCGAAGCGGTCCATCGACGTGGCCGAACTCGGCTATACCGAAGCCTTGGGACTGTTTGAACTCCGGGAACGGATCGCCGCATTCTATGGGACCCGGTATGGGACCGAGGTGAGCCCCCAGCGCATCGCCGTGACCACGGGCTCGTCGGGGGGCTTCGTTCTCGCCTTTCTCGGCGCCTTCGACGCGGGGGACCGGATCGCCTTCGCGGCGCCGTCCTACCCCGGTTACCGCAATATCGCCACCGCCCTCGATCTCCTGCCCATGGCGATCCCCTGCAATGAGGCCAGCGGGTTTCAGCCCGATGTGGAGCTGCTCGACCGCCTCGACCCGGTGCCCGACGGCCTGATCCTGGCAAGCCCCGCCAATCCCACCGGCGCCATGATCGCACCCGATGTGCTGGGCGAAATCTTGGCCTGGTGCAAGGCGCGGAGCGTGCGCGTGCTGTCCGATGAGATCTACCACGGCATCACCTATGGCCGAGCGGCGGAAACCCTGCTGGGACAGGACCCCACGGCGGTCGTGATCAACAGCTTTTCCAAGTATTTTTCGATGACCGGATGGCGGCTCGGCTGGCTGGTGCTGCCCGATGACCTCAGCCGGGCGGTGGAATGCCTGACCCAGAACCTCTTCATCTCGCCGCCGACCCTGTCCCAGCACGCGGCCATGGAGGTGTTCGATTGCCTTGACGCACTTGATGAGAACGTGCGCCGCTATGCCGATAACCGGGCGATCCTGCTCGACGGGCTCCCGCGATGCGGGTTCGGCCCCCTGGCCCCCGCCGATGGCGCCTTTTACGTCTATGGTGGGGTCGGGAGCCTCGGCGGAGACAGTCCACGTTTATGCGCGGAGATTCTCCAAGAGGCCGGCGTCGCGGTCACCCCCGGCACCGATTTCGATCCCGATCATGGCCACGAATTCATCCGGTTTTCCTACGCCGGGGCCACGGCGGAAATGACCGAAGCGATTTCGCGGCTGCGGCGCTGGGCCGAGCACCGCTGAGGAATAGAGCACTTTCCGGCCCAATCCCATGGCCCGCGCAACCGCGACCGGCAAGCCGCCGGCGGCGGCCGATGCCTATTGGGTGAGGCGGTTCCACCATCCCCGGCGCTTGCCCGCCTCGGGTTCATTGGGGGCTCTTTCGGGGGATGCTCGCTCGGGCAGGGCCCCGCCAATGCTTGGCGGGTTTGCCGGTTCCCCGGCACCGTTCCCCGAACCGGCTTCCGCGCCGTTCCCAAAGTCGCCATCGGGCGCCACGGCCTGTTGGACGACGGGCTCGGCATCGGGCGTCGTGGGCTTGGCCGCGCGGCGGCGACGGCGGCGCGGTTTGGGCGCTTCGTCCCCCGCTTCGGGCGCCACGGCCTGTTCGACGACGGGCGCGGGTTCCGCGCCGGTGCCCGAAGGGGTTTCGCCGGCGGGCATTTGCCGCTCTCGCCAGGGGCCGGCGGAGGATTTCTGGGTGCGGCTCCGCCGCCGACGCTTGGGCGCCTCAATTTCATCCCCGTCCTTGCCGCGCGCCTGAATCGCGCTATCGCCGCCCAGGTCTTCCGGTTGGTGCGCGTCCTTGGCGTCCTCGGGCACGGCATCACCGGCTGCCGTGGCCTTGACATCCGCTTGGTTATTTCCGATTTCGGCGGCCTCGATCGCTTCCGCCGTCTCCGCCGGTTTCCTTCGGGCATGGCGCCGGCCACCGCGCCGGCCCCGGCGCCGTCGGCGCTGTTTTTCCGTGGGTTTGTCGCCGCCGGCTTCCCGTGCCGCGCCATCGGCGTCTTGTTGGGCGGCGTCTTGTTGGGCGGCGTCGATCGCCGCCGCATCGGCTTCGGCCGCCTCATCCTCGACCGGTTCGGCGACGACGGCATCGGCGGCTTCACTTGGCGCTTGCTCGCCGCGCCGGGTTCGCCGGCTTGCGCGACGACTCCGCTCCGGTTTGTCTTCCTTGGTTTCCTCCGCCTTCGCTCCCTTGTCCACCGCCGCGGCCGGCCGGTCCCTGGGTGCCTTGTCGGCAACCCGATCGAGCCGGTAGTTGGGAGGCACCAGGCTGTCGTCGCCGGTGACCAGCACGCGGAAACCGTGGCGGTTCTCGATTTCCGTCAGCATGTCGCGCTTTTCGTTCAGGATATAAAGGGCGACGCTGGTGGCGACGGCAATATGGATTTCACCGGAGCGCCGACGGATGCCTTCCTCCTCCACCGCCCGCAAAACATGGAGCGCGGCGGATTCGGTCGATCGGATGAGGCCGCTGCCCTCGCAGTGGGGGCAGGTTTTGGTGCTGGTCTCGAGCAGGCTTGGCCGCAGCCGTTGCCGGGAGAGTTCGAGCAGGCCGAAGGGGCTGATCCTGCCGATCTGGATGCGCGCGCGGTCGGACCGCATGGCTTCCTTCAGGCGGCGTTCGACGGTGTTCTGGTTGCGGCGTTCCACCATGTCGATGAAATCGATGACGATCAGGCCGGCGAGGTCGCGCAGCTTGAGTTGGCGGGCGATTTCCTCGGCCGCTTCCAGGTTCGTCCTGTAGGCGGTTTCCTCGATACTGCGCGCGCGGGTGGCACGGCCCGAGTTGACGTCGATGGCGACCAGGGCCTCGGTGGGGTTGATCACGACATAGCCGCCCGATTTGAGTTGCACATCGGCCGAATGCATGGCGTCGATTTGGGAATCCACTTGATAGCGATGATAGAGAGGGATATTGGCATCCTTGTAGGGCTGGACCCTCTTGGCATGGCTTGGCATCAGCATGCGCATGAAGTCCTTGGCCGTCTTGTAGCCTTCCTCGCCCTCCACCAGAACCTCGTCCATATCCTTGGAATAGAGGTCGCGGATCGACCGTTTGATGAGATTGCCCTCCTCGTAGACCAGGGTCGGGGCGATGGACTTCAAGGTGGTGTCGCGGATTAGGTGCCACGTGCGAATGAGATATTCGAAATCACGCCGGATTTCCGCTTTCGACCGTTCGATGGCCGCGGTGCGCAGGATGATGGCGACGCCATCGGGAATATCAAGATCGGAAATGAAGCCCTTCAGCCGGTTGCGGTCCTTCGGCAAGGTGATCTTACGTGAGATGCCGCCGCCCTTGGTGGTGTTGGGCATCAACACGCAATAGCGGCCCGGGAGCGACAGGTATGTGGTCAGCGCCGCGCCCTTGGTGCCGCGCTCTTCCTTGACCACCTGGACGAGGATGATCTGTCGCCGCTTGATGACTTCCTGGATCTTATAGCGCTGGCGCTTGGACCGCGTGCGGCGGCGTCCGACGGCTTGAATTTCCGCCTCGTCCTCGCCGCCCACTTCTTCCAGGCTTTCCGCGGCCTTGTCGGGATCGCCGGCCTCGCCGTCGCCGGCCTCTTGCGCGGCGTCATCACCGCTTCCTTCTTCATCGGCGCCGTCGTCGACGGGTCCGGCGCCGTGGTCGCCGGAATCACCCAACTCGGTTTCCGATTCGTCGAGGTCGTCATCGTCCAGCCCCGCACGGGCCTCGAGGGCCTCGGCCGCCAGTTCCTCCTCTTCCTTGAGAAGAGCCCTGCGGTCGGCCACGGGAATTTGATAGTAGTCGGGGTGGATTTCGTTGAAGGCGAGGAAGCCGTGGCGGTTACCGCCGAAATCGACGAACGCCGCCTGTAGGGAAGGTTCCACCCGGGCGACCTTGGCGAGGTAAAAATTCCCTTTGAGCTGTTTTTTGGTGGATGTTTCGAAGTCGAATTCTTCGAGGCGGTTACCATTCAGCACGACCACACGGGTTTCTTCCATGTGGGTCGCATCGATCAACATGCGCATTGCCATGTATGTCAGTCTCCGAAGCAACGCCGCCGGGCCCATAAACGCTACTTTGCGTTCGACAGGGCGGCGCGTCGCTTTCTATATCAGCGAAGCCGTTGGCCATGATCTCGACCCGTATCGCGGGACACAGGGAGGGAGTCGGGCCTATCCCCGAGGGGGCGCTACGCCTCGCCATCGGGATCGGCTTCAAGTTTCAACAAACCTCCATTCCGTCTGAGCGTACTGTGGGCAGATGGCACCGGTTCGCATTGGAATCACCGGGTGTGTCCCGCACTACGCCGCCCTCTAGGGTGGCACTTACGCCTGTCCAGAGGGCCGACCGGAGGTACTCGCAATCCTTAACATAGTTGCCCGAGGGCGGTTCTACAATGACATTATTAGCAATGGGTCGGCCCAACCGGGGCCTGGGGCGCGGCGGATTTCCGTTGCCGAGGGGGGCACTCCTCTAATATATGTGGTGCTATTGCATGGGATAAGCCCAATATGTGGAGTAATTATCCAATGAAGCACCGCGGTTCCGGCCTGGCCCTCGCGATCCTCGCAGGGGTGGTTTCCGTCGCCGGAGCGGCCGCCGCCGGGGCCGAGACCGAGGTCACCCAGATCCGCCTGGGCGTCCATCCTGGCGCGGTACGCGTGGTGGTGGAGGCCAGCGCCAAGCTCAAGATATCTTCGTTCGTGCTGGTGCGCCCTTATCGTGTCGTGCTCGACATGCCCGAGGTGCGTTGGCGCCTGCCAATGGGGACCGGGCGCCGCGGCAAGGGGTTCGTCGCCGGATATCGGTTTGGGCAGTTCGTGCCGGGCCGCGCGCGAATGGTGTTCGACCTCAAGGGTCCGGCGGTCATCGTCAAGAGTTTTACGATTCCGCCAACCCCGGGCCGGCCTTGGCGTTTCGTGCTCGACCTCAAGCGGACGACGGCGGCGGAGGCGCGGGCGCGGGCCGGCCGGCGCACGGCCGCGGTGGCGTCAGCGCGGCGTGGCCAGCCGTTGGCCCGATCGGCGAAGAAGCCCCAAACCAGCCAAAAAGTGGTGGTGATCGATCCCGGCCATGGCGGTATCGATCCCGGCACCACCGGGGCTAAGAAACGGGTCTTTGAGAAGCACATCACGCTGGCGATGGCGCGGCGCCTCAAGCGCGAACTGGACTTGAGCGGCCGCTACAAGACGGTCCTCACCCGCACCCGGGACGTCTTCGTGCGCCTGCGCGGCCGCATCGCCCGGGCGCGTGCGTCGGGGGCCGATCTGTTCGTCTCCCTGCACGTCGATTCCATGCCCAATTCCAGAATAAGGGGGGCCTCGATCTACACCTTGTCGGAACGGGCGTCGGACAAGGAAGCGGCGGCGCTGGCGGCCAGGGAGAACAAGGCCGACCTGATCGCCGGTATGGATTTGAGCCACAACAGCAAACAGGTGACCGATATCCTGATCAATCTGGCGCAACGCGAAACCATGAATCATTCGGTCCGTTTCGCCCGTTTCTTGTTCGATGAAATGCGCCACTCGACGCGGTTTCTGCGCAAGTCCCACCGCTTCGCCGGGTTCGCCGTTCTCAAGGCGCCCGACGTGCCCTCGGTCTTGCTGGAAATGGGGTATCTTTCCAACGCCCAGGACGAAGAACGGCTGACCCGGCCGCGCTATCAGGCGCGGCTGGCGAAGGCCATGGCTCGGGCCATAGACCGCTATTTCGACGCCCGGGGGAGGGCGGCGGGGCGATGACGCGCCACCAGATGGCCACAGTTGGCGGATAGACAGGCGCGGGGTGGGCGATCCGTTGAACGGATTTTCGCGGGTGCGATCCCGGGTATAGAGTGGGGACGGCAGGTGTTCCGGCTTGGGGCGCGCGTCCCGAGGACCCAATAAGGCTTGATGCGAAAATGCTCCGCTGGCTCGCGATCATTATCGTCACACTTGTTTTGCTGACGCTCCTTGGCGCCGGCGCGGTGCTGGGCGGGTTGTGGCATTACGGGCGTGGACTGCCGGATTATCAGCAACTCGCCACCTATCAGCCGCCGGTCATGACCCGCGTTCATGCCGGAGACGGCAGCCTGATCACGGAATATGCCACCGAAAATAGGGCCTTCGTCCCCATCGGCGCCATCCCCAAGCGGGTGATCAAGGCGTTCCTGGCCGCCGAGGACAAGAATTTCTATTCCCATCCAGGCGTCGATGTGATGGGGATCCTGCGGGCGGCGATCACCAATCTGCGGCGTCTCGGCGGCGACCGCAGGCCGGTCGGCGCCTCCACCATCACCCAGCAGGTCGCCAAGAACTTCCTGCTGACCAACGAGGTGTCGATCGAGCGAAAGATCAAGGAGGCGATCCTGGCCTTACGCATCGAGCGCGCGTTTAGCAAGGGCCGCATCCTCGAACTTTACCTGAACGAGATCTATCTGGGGTTCGGCGCCTATGGCGCGGCGGCGGCGGCGCTCAATTACTTCAACAAGTCCATGGATGAATTGACGATCGCCGAGGCGGCCTTGATCGCGGCGCTGCCCAAGGCCCCCAACAACTACCATCCCATCCGCCGCCCCAAGGCGGCAAAGGAGCGGCGGGATTGGGTGATCGCGCGCATGGCCGAGGAATCGTTCATCAGCGCGGCCGAGGCCCGGGCGGCCAAGGCCGAGCCGATTGTCGTGCGCAAACGCGAGGCAACCCTGCTGACCCGAGCGGAGTACTTCGCCGAGGAGGTCCGGCGCGAGCTTCTCGAGCGCTATGGCGAGACGCAACTCTACCGCGGCGGCCTGTCGGTGCGCACGACCTTGGAACCCAAGCTGCAGGCGATCGCGGATCAAGCGCTGCGCGACGGGCTCATCGCCTATGACCGCCGCCATGGCTGGCGCGGCCCCATCGCGCGGCTGGAAGGCCCCTCCGGCGGGGCCGGGCCCGGAACCGATTGGGCGGCCCGCCTCGCCAAGGTCAAGCCGCCGCCGGCGCTCGCACCCTGGCGGCTTGCGGTGGTGCTGGCGGCGGACAAGCTTAGCGCCCGGATCGGCCTCCAAGACGGCCGGGAGGGGACCATACCGCGCGCCGAGCTGCGCTGGGCGCGGGCCTGGATCAAGGGTCAGAAGCGCGGGCCGCCGGTCAGCGGGGCCGACCAGGTGCTCAAGCCCGGCGATGTCATCGCCGTCGAAACGGTCAGCGAAAGGGTGGTCAAATCGCCCAAGCGGGGCAAGAAACGCCAAATCGTCGCCTATCCGCCTGGGACCTTCGCGTTGCGCCAGATTCCCGATATCAACGGCGCGGTGGTGGCCCTCGACCCGCACACCGGACGGGTGCTGGCCATGTCGGGCGGGCTCGCCTATATGGACTCCCAATTCAACCGGGCGACCCAGGCCTTGCGCCAGCCGGGCTCCGCCTTCAAGCCCTTCGTCTATCTCGCCGCTCTCAAGGAAGGCTTTACGCCGTCTTCGTTGATCCTGGACGCGCCCTTCGTGATCGACCAGGGGCCGGGCCTGGGCCTGTGGAAACCTCACAACTACGCGCGCAAATTCTACGGTCCGTCGACCATGCGGCTCGGCCTCGAAAAGTCGCGCAACCTGATGACCGTGCGGCTCGCCCAGACCATCGGCATCGACAAGGTGGCGGCCACCGCCAGCACGTTCGGCATCTACCAGAATCTCACGGAAAACCAGTCCCGGAACCTTGCCCTGGCCTTGGGGGCGGGAGAGACCACCCTGCTGCGGCTGGTGACGGCCTATGCCATGCTGGTGAACGGGGGCAAAAGGATCACGCCCAGCCTGATCGACCGCATTCAGGACCGCCAGGGCCGCACCATCTTGCGCCACGACAAACGCGCCTGCACCGGCTGCCGGGTCGAGCAGGTGGCCGGTTCCGTGCCGCCGGTGATCCCCGACACGAGGGTCCGCGTGGCGGATTCCGGCACCGCCTACCAGGTGGTTTCGATGCTGCACGGTGTGGTTCTGCGCGGCACCGGGCGGCGCATTAGGGCGGTGGGCAAGCCCTTGGCGGGCAAGACCGGCACCACCAACAAGAACATGGACACCTGGTTCGTCGGTTTCGCGCCGGACTTGGCGGTGGGGGTATTCATCGGCTTCGACACACCGAAATCCCTCGGCCGGCGCGAAACCGGTTCCTCGGTGGCGGCCCCCGTATTCCGCGATTTCATGGCCGCGGCGCTGAAAGACAAGCCGGCCATTCCTTTCCGCATTCCGCCGGGTATCCGCCTGGTGCGCGTCAACCTCCAGACCGGCCTTCCCGCCAAACCCGGGGACCGCCGGGTGATCCTCGAAGCCTTCAAGCCGGGTTCGGAGCCCAAGGGCAACGAAGCGGTCGTGCGCGGGCGCGCCGCCGCCATGGGCGGTCAAGACCCGGGGGCGCCCCGCGGCTTGTATTGACGCCCCATGTTGTGATTTCATGCGCCCCGTTTTTTAGCCCAACCCGAGAAAGAATGATGAAAGCCGAGATCGAAGCCATCGTCACCGAGACCAGGCAGTCGTTCGAACTGCTGAGGAGATTTCTTTGACTGGGACAACGCGCTCAAGTCCTTGGACCAGTTGAACGCCAAGGCCGAGGACCCGGACCTGTGGTCCGATCGGGCCGAGGCCCAGCGGGTCATGCGCGAGCGCACCCGGCTCGAGCACCGGCTCGGTGCGTTCTCCAAGCTGGAAAGGGAATTCAACGATAATCTGGAACTGTTGGAGCTGGCCGAGGCCGAAGGCGACCAAGCGATCGCCTCGGAAGCGGAAAAGGCGCTCCTCGCTTTGCGCCGCCATGTGGCGAAGCTTGAAATCGAAAGCCTGTTGTCGGGCGAGGCCGACGGCAATGACTGCTTTCTAGAGGTCCACGCCGGGGCCGGGGGAACCGAATCCCAAGATTGGGCGGAAATGCTGGCCCGCATGTACCTGCGCTGGGCCGAGGCCCACGACTATAAGGTCCAATGGATCGAGGAAAGCCCGGGCGAAGAGGCCGGGCTGAAATCGGCGACCTTGCGCATTTCGGGCCCCAACGCCTATGGCTGGCTCAAGACCGAAAGCGGCGTCCACCGCCTGGTGCGCATTTCACCCTACGATTCGGCGTCGCGGCGGCATACTTCTTTCGCTTCCGTCGGCGTCTATCCGGTGATCGACGAAACCATCGAGGTCGAGGTCAACGACAAGGACCTCAGGGTCGATACCTATCGCGCCTCGGGCGCCGGCGGCCAACACGTGAACAAGACCGATTCGGCGGTGCGCCTCACCCATCTGCCCACCGGCATCGTCGTGCAGTGCCAGAACGACCGTTCCCAGCACCGCAACCGGGCGGCGGCCATGGACATGTTGCGGGCCCGGCTCTATGAACTCGAGCTGCAAAAGCGCGAGGAACAGGCCCAAAACGCTCGCGACGCCAGGTCCGAGATCGGCTGGGGCCACCAGATCCGGTCCTATGTCCTGCACCCCTATCAGATGGTCAAGGATCTGCGCACCGGGGTGGAAAAGGGCAACGCCCAGGGTGTGCTCGATGGCGACCTCGACGATTACCTGGCTGCGGCGCTGTCCCATAAAATCGGCGGCGCCAAGGACTCCGCCGACGGCTAGTGCACTAGCGGCGAACCGGCTCTCCCGCCGTCACGGCGCCGACGCCAAGACCGACCATTGGGCATCGAAGCCCGCCGCCACACGTGCCGCCTGATTGAACGGAGGCTTGATTTTCCCCTTGTAGCGGGTGTGCACCAGCCGGGCCCAGGCGGTCTTCGCCTCCAATCCGCGGCGTTTCGCGACCCATCGGAACCAACGCCAACCGGCAGCCACATGGCGGATTTCCTCTTCGAGGATGAGCTCCAGCACGGCCGCCCCTTGGCCATCGCCATGGCCGCGAAGCCGGGTGATCAACCCCGGCGTCACGTCGAGCCCACGCGCCTCGAGCACCAGCGGCACCACGGCGAGGCGGGCCAATAGGTCATCGGCGGTCTCCGCGGCCGCTTGCCAGAGGCCGTCATGGGCGGGAAGATCGCCGTAGTCCGCGCCGAAGGCTTTGAGGCGGCCGCACAAGAGTTCGAAATGACAGGCCTCCTCGGCGCCGATGCGCGCCCAGTCGGCGTAGAACGCCCACGGCAGCGCCGGGTCGGCAAACCGCGCGATCAGGTCGAAGGCGAGATCGATGGCGTTGAGTTCGATATGGGCCAGAGCGTGGTAGAGCGCGATACGGCCTGCCCGGGATCCGGCGGCCCGCCGTCTCGCCATGTGCTTGGGTGCGCGCAACTCCGGCCGGGTGGGCCGCGCCGGGCGGGACGGTGCCGCGGGAAGGCCGATTTCGGTGATCATGCCGGCCGCCACGGATCGCCCGCATGCCTGGGCTAAGCGGACCTTTCCCATGGGTTCCGGGCAGTCGAGAACCGCCCTTGCGGCGTCGGTGACGCTGATCGCGGCGGTGGGATTGGGCGGCGTGGCCGGCACTGATCGTCTCCCTTTGGTTCCGTCGGATTCCCTAGTGCATTTTCCGGTCGAATGGTTCAATTTGGCTGGACAATGCTCTAAATAGCGGGAGCAAGCCAGCAAAGGGGGAGACCATGCACCACAAACTCGCACCCGAAAATCTCAGGATCAATCCCAATTACAGCCAGGGGATCGAAACCGCTCCGGGCATGCGGATCGTCGCCGTGGCCGGCCAGACCGGGGCCAATAAAGACGGCACGGTGCCCGACGGCATCGGCGCCCAGGCCGATCAGGCCTGGGCCAATGTCATGGCGGTGCTGGCCGAGGCCGGAATGGGCGCCGGCCACATCATCCACTATACCTCCTACCTGGTGGCCGGCACCGAGCAGGGCCCCTATGACGAAGCCCGCCTCCGCCATCTGGGTGATGCCCGACCGGCTTCGACCAAGATTTTCATCTCGGG
>JAPUGG010000256.1 GCA_027292975.1 Alphaproteobacteria bacterium
GGGCTCGCCGGGATGGCGGTGGGGCGCCCAAGCTGGGTGAGGCCCAAGTCCTTGGCATCGGTCATGGGGCGATCTTAAGGCGGGGACGGGGGCCGGTCAAAGGGCGCCGTAACCTATAGAGCTTCGACATCGCCCAGGGCAAGGGTGGCGCGCCAATCCTCGGCCACGGCTGCGAATTGATCGGCTTCGATGGCGTCGCGGAGCGCCGCCATGAGATCCTGGTAGAAATGCACGTTATGGGCGCTCAACAGCATGCCCCCCAGCATCTCGTCATTGCGGAACAGGTGGTGGATATAGGCCCGTGAATAGCCGGCACAGGCGGGGCACGCGCAATCGGTGTCGAGCGGCCTCGGGTCGCGGGCGTGGCGCGCGTTGCGGATGTTGATCTCGCCCCTGCGGGTGAAGCCCTTGCCGGTGCGCCCCGACCGCGTCGGCAGCACGCAATCGAACATGTCGGCCCCGAGCGCCACCGCGCCGATCAGGTCCGTCGGCGTGCCCGAGCCCATCAGGTAGCGCGGCGCGTCTTTGGGCAGGTGGGCCAATGTGGCGGCCAGCGTCGCCAGCATCACGCCCTGGCCCTCGCCGATGGCCAGCCCGCCGATGGCGGTGCCGTCGAAACCCAGTGCCGTCAACGCCTTGGCCGATTCCTCGCGCAGCTCCGCATACACGCTGCCTTGGCAGATGCCGAACAACCCGTATCCCGGCCGGGCGACAAACGCCTCCTTGGACCGCGCCGCCCAGGTCATGGAAAGGCGCATGGACTTTGCCGCCTCTTCCTCGGTCGCAGGATATGCGGTGCATTCGTCCAAGACCATGGTGATATCGGCATCGAGCCGGCGCTGGATGTCGACCGCGCCCTCGGGGGTGAGTTCGACCATGGCGCCGTCGATATGCGAGCGGAAGGTGACGCCGGAATCTGTGATTTTGCGCAGCTTCGATAGCGACATCAACTGGAAACCGCCGGAATCGGTCAAGATCGGCCCCGGCCAGTTCATGAAGCGGTGCAGCCCGCCCAGTTCCTCGATCACCTCGGCGCCGGGGCGCAGCATCAGGTGATAGGTGTTGGCGAGGATCATTTCCGCGCCCGCCGCGCGCAGGTCTTCGGGCCTGAGCGCCTTGACCGTGGCGGAGGTGCCGACCGGCATGAAGGCGGGCGTTTGGACCGTGCCGTGGGCGCAAGTGATGCGCCCGCGCCGGGCCGCGCCCGAACGGGCGAGGAGATCGAATGCGAAACCCGGCGCGCTCATGGCCGGTCTCCCAGGTAGACCCCGGGGGCGGGATGGATGAGGCAGGCGTCGCCATAGGAATAGAAGCGGTAACCCGCGGCCATGGCGTGGGCATAGGCGGCCTTCATGACCGCCAGCCCGGCCCAGGCGGAGACCAGCATGAACAGGGTGGAGCGCGGCAGGTGAAAATTGGTGAGCAAAAGGTCGATGGCGCGGAACCTATAGCCCGGTGTGATGAAGATATCGGTGTCGCCCTGGAACGGCCCGAGCCGGCCTGCGTCATCGCCCGCCGTCTCCAACAGCCTGGCCACGGTGGTGCCCACCGCCACCACACGTCCGCCGCCGTCCCGCGCGGCGTTGATCATGGCCGCCGTGGCCTCGTCCAGCTTGCCCCATTCGCTATGCATCCGGTGGGCCTCGACCTCGTCCACCCTGACCGGGGCGAAGGTGCCGGCGCCCACGTGAAGGGTCAGGGTGGCGCGGGCGATTCCCCGTGCCGCCAGGGCGCCCAGGAGAGGCTCGGTGAAGTGAAACCCGGCGGTGGGCGCGGCTATGGCGCCCGGCTTGGCGGCGAAGATGGTCTGGTAATCGGCGCGGTCTCGGGCGTCGGGGCCGGCGGCGCGCGGGATATAGGGGGGCAGGGGGGCGCGGCCGAACCGTTCCAGCGCCGCCAGCACCTGATCGATGGGCAGGGCGAAATCGAGGGTCACCTCGCCGCCCTCGCCCTTGTCGGCCACCTCCGCCGTCAGGCCCGGGCCGAAGGTGATCCCATCGCCGGGCTTGAGCTTGCGCGCGCCCTTGGCGAAGGCATGCCAGCGCCCCTGGCCCTTGGGCTGGTGCAGGGTGATCTCCACCTTGGCCGCGCCGCGCTTACCAGAGAGCCTGGCCGGGATCACCAAGGTGTCGTTGACCACCAGGATGTCGCCGGGGCGGAGCAGTTGGGGCAGGTCCGAAATACCGCGGTCGGCGAGCCCGGCGCCGATGACCAGAAGCCTGGCGGCGTCCCGCGGCTCCACGGGCCGGGCCGCGATGAGTTCTCGGGGCAGGTCGAATTCGAAATCGGCGACCTTCATCGCCCGTGCGTTGCCACCCGAAAAGCGGCCGGCTCCGCGTGATCGACATCGGCTGGGACCCCCGCGCGGTCCCATTCGGCCAGAACGTCGGCGTCGGTCTCCCGGGCCCGATGGCGCGCCCTCAAGGCCTCGAAGGCGGCCCCGTCCAGCAACCGGCCAAGCGCCCAGACGGCCATCCCCCGGACCAGGGGCGAGGCATCGGCAAGCAGATCACGGGCGCTCGGCACGAGGCCGGGGGTGGCCGAATTGCCGATGGCGATCAGCACGTTGCGCACGAAACGGTCGCGGCCGATGCGTTTGATGGGCGAAGTGGAAAACACTTGGCGGAAACCCTCGTCGTCCAGCGCCGCCAGGTCGGCCAGCTTGGGCGCGGTCAACTCGGCGCGCGGGGCGAAGGCGGGCTCGGCGCTGAGGCGCGCGTATTTGTTCCAGGGACACACGGCGAGGCAGTCATCGCAGCCGTAGATGCGGTTGCCCATGGGGACGCGGAATTCCTCGGCGATGGGTCCCTTGTGTTCGATGGTGAGATACGAAATGCAGCGCCTTGCGTCGATCTTGCCGGGTTCTGGAAAGGCGTCGGTGGGACAGATGTCGAGGCAGTCCCGGCAGCTCCCGCAGTGATCGGTCTCGGTTGCATCGGCGGGCAGATCGAGGGTCGTGTAGATCTCGCCCAGGAACAGCCAGGAGCCGAATTCCCGCGACACCAGGTTGGTGTGCTTTCCCTGCCAGCCGATTCCGGCCGCCTGGGCCAGGGGCTTTTCCATCACCGGCGCGGTGTCGACGAAGACCTTGACCTCGGCCCCCCAGGTAACATTGATCCAGCGGGCCAGCACCTTGAGCTTTGATTTGACCACCAGGTGGTAATCCCGCCCCCTGGCGTAAGCGGCTATGACGCCGATCTCGGGTTTCCCCAGGAGCGCCAGGGGATCGCCGCCAGGCCCATAATTTAGCGCTAGAACGATGACCGATCGCGCGTCCGCCCAGAGTCCCTTGGGGTCGGACCGGGCGGCCGTACGCCGCGCCATCCAATCCATGTCGCCGTGGTGCCCGGCGCCGATAAAGGCCTTGAGCCCGTCGGCGGCGCCCGCCGGTGGGCTGGCGGCGGCAAATCCGGCGCCATCGAAGCCGAGCGCGCGCGCCTTGGCACGGATCAGGTCCTTGGTGGAGGCAGTGCTGCTGGCCATGTCCCAGAATCTAGAGCATTTGCCGGCCAAATTGAACCAAATGACTGGGATGTGCACCGGGAGGCAGGATAGTTGGAATTCTAATGGTTTGCCCTTAGAATGATTCGCAAGCTAATGGTCTGTCCCATGGAGGGCAAGGATCGACCGGGGGAATCTCCGTGATGAGTGATTCGAAGGGGCTTGTGCCCGAGGCGTTGGCAGCCGTGGAGGCCGCCGCCCGGGGTGAGGACGTTCAATTCGATTCCGAAACCAGTGTCGGCTACCTGCTGCGCGACACCTACCGGGCGTTTACCAAGATCCTCCAGGCGCGGATTTCCGCCCATGGGGTGACCATCGGCCAGTGGTATTTCCTCCGTGTCTTGTGGGACCAGGACGGTTTGACCCAACGCGAGCTCTCGCTCAGGGTGGGCATGATGGAGCCGACCACGGTCACCGCCCTGAACGGCATGGAAAAGCGGGGCTACGTCAAGCGGGTGCGCAACACCGAGGACAAACGCAAGGTCAACATCTATCTGACCGAGAAGGGCCAGGCGTTAAGGAACGTGCTGCTGCCCCACGCCATCGACGTGAACATCCGCGCGGTCGCCGGTGTGTCCCTTGATGACGTCGA
>JAPUGG010000257.1 GCA_027292975.1 Alphaproteobacteria bacterium
ATTTCCTCGTCGCGATCCTTGCCGCACCACCGCTGATCAAGCTGGGCGTGGACCCGTTCGCGGCACATCTATTCGTACTCTATTATGGCCTCCTGTCCCTGATTACACCGCCCGTGGCCGTCGCCGCGTTCACCGCGGCCAATCTGGCCGGCGCACGCCCCATGGAGACGGCGGCGCTGGCCGTGAAATATGGCTGGCCTGCCTTTGCCCTTCCTTTCGTATTCGTGTTTTCTCCGGAACTTCTCTTGAAAGGCGAGGCGCTGGCCATCGTCTGGGCGGTGACCGCCGCGACCGTCGGGATATGGATCACATCGGCTGGATTGGCGGGTTACTTGATGCGGCGATTGGATATGCTGTCGCGGGGTATGTTGATTGTTGCCGGATTGGCCTTGTTATTCCCGGGGAAATATATCGGCGAGGGTTGGATCGATTTTGCTGGCCTTGGTCTGGTGGCATTGTTTCTGGGGCGTGATTTTCTAATCAACCGGCGGACGGCGTGATGATTTATCCCCAATCGCGGGCAACAGCGCACCAGCGCGTTAATGGGCCATAATCTTGGGCAAATAATATTCTTGTCCGCGGGGACGAGGCGCTCGAGGTTTTCGCGGGCATTGCGCCGCGATCGCAGGGCCGCGCCGGCGATCTCCTGCCCCATGCCGGCCAGCCCAGGCGGGGTGTTGTCTGTGTGGCAGCGCCGGCGATGGGTTAAAAATCCGCCGCCGCCAAGTGGGCACACAAGAATACCGAGGAGGCAGGGACATGGCCGGTAAACAGGATCACGTTGTCGCCCACAACGTCCGCCGCATCGCCCACCTGGACATTCCAGGCGGCGGGCAAGTGGTGGTGGCCGATGACCGCGCCTATGTCGGGCATGTAGACCCGCCCGCGGGCACCTCCATCATCGATATTTCCGACATCACCCAACCCAGAGTTTTGAATACTCTCGGGATGCCACCCCATACCCATTCCCATAAGGTGCGGGTCGCCGGCGATATCATGGTCATCAACAATGAAAATTTCACCCGCCACATGAAAGCGGCCGGCGCGAAGCTGCCGGAGATGCGCGACCGGCTGACCCAAGAGCTGGGCCATCCGCCCAGCGACTTTGATCTGGCCCGCTCACTGGGCAATTACCGGGCCGAGGACATTCCGTCGCTGATGGAGGCGGTGGATTTCGATTTTACCGGTGGCGGCCTCCGTATCTACGACGTTGCCGATGCCGCATCGCCGCGGGAGCTTGCCTTTTTCCCCACCGGCGGCAACGGCGTGCACCGTTTCGATTTCGATGGCACTTACGCCTATCTGTCCACCCGCATGGAAGGGTATCTCGGCAATATTGTCGTGATCGTCGACCTGAAGGATCCCGCCACTCCTAAGGAGGTGTCACGCTGGTGGCTGCCGGGCCAGTGGATCGCCGGCGGCGAGACGCCCGATTGGGGCGAGCTGCGATATGAATGCCATCATCCCATGCGTTTCGGTGACCGCCTCTATGTCAGCTATTGCATGGCCGGCATGGTGATCCTCGATATCAGCGACATCACACGGCCCCGTGTGGTCAATATCCACAATTACCACCCGCCCTTCTTCAAGACCCATACCTATGTACCCATGCCGTTCCCCCTGAAGGGGAAGGATATCGCCGTGGTGGTGGACGAGGAACCGCCTCGGCCTCGGCCGGGGCAGGTCCCCGCCTTCATGTGGATTTTCGACATCAGTGTTGAAACGGCCCCAAAGCCCCTATCGGCCTATTCCATGTCCGAAGAGGAAACGCCCTGGAAAAGGGGAGAGCTGGGATACGGCGCCCGGTTCGGGGCCCATCAATGCCATGAGCGCATGACCGATAGTTTGATCTACGTGGTGTGGTTCCGTGGCGGCTTGCGGATCGTCGATATCGCCGATCCCGAAGCGCCGGAAGAAGTCGGCTGGTTCATCCCGGCGCCGGGCGCGGGTGAACAGACCGTGCAGTCCAACGATGTGTTCGTAGACGAGGCAGGCCGGATCTTTCTGATCGACCGTCTCAATGGCCTCGACATACTTGAGTATACCGGACCGCCGGGAACGCGGCAGTGATGGCTGGGCCGCCGCAGCGTGGCGCGGTGGGCGAAGGTTTGCAGCGTTAGGCGCGAGGGCGTATGTTTCTTTTTGCCAAGGTCTATCAAAAAATTAGGGAGGATAAGGTGATGGTATCTCTGAATAAAATCAATTTCACAGCCGCGCTCGTCGCGCTTTTTGCGGTGGCCGCCCTTGGGGTTGCCGAGGGCCGCGCCGCGGAACTAGGCAAGACCCTCGACGAGGTCAAGGCGCGCGCCAAGACTGAAGCCAAGCTGCAACTTGCCGTCACCTGGCGTAAGAAGCTGCGCAAGGCGCTGACCAAGGCCATCAAGAAGAATACCGGTGTCAAGATCAAGGTGACCCGCGTGCGCGGGCTGGGAAGCCGCGAACGCATCCTCAACGAAGCCATCGGTGGTGTGAACAAGTTCGACCTGGTCAATGTCTCGGGCGAACTGAGGGAGCAGTACAAAAAGGCCGGTGCCATCGTCAAGGTGCCGTATCGCAGCTACTTCCCCAAGCTTGACGCCGAGACCTTCAGCCCAGATGGCTATTTCGCCGCGACCGGTTTCAGCAAATACGGCATTCTTTACAACACCAAGCTGGTGCCCAAGGACCAAATTCCCACGGGCTGGGACGATTGCATCTCCCCGCGCTGGAAGGGCAATGTCGGGATCATGACTCGGCCACGCGCCTTTACGGCGCTGTGGGCGGGATGGGGACGTGAAAAAAGCCTCGCTTTCCACCGTAAGCTCAAGGCCAACAAACCGGTTTGGAGCAGCGGCAACACCGATACCGGCACCAAGGTCGCCATCGGCGAGTTTCACATTGCCTGCGGCATGGGCCTGCACGCGCTGATCAACGTAAAACGCCGCGATCCCACGGCCCCCCTTGCATTCGTGATGCCCAAGGACCTGCCCATTCAAGTGGGTGAAGCCCTGGCCCTCATGAAGGGAGCGAAATCACCCAATTCCGCCACATTGGTGGTGGGTTTCCTGGCCTCGCCGAAGGGCCAGGCGTATTACTACCTTCAGGGCCGTTCCTCGCCCTTCGTCAAAGGCTCCAAGTCGTGGAACATGCTGAAGAAGAGCGGCGCCAAGCCTGTCTGGGGCGGCTGGGAAGCCTCGGGCAAGGCCGAGGCCGCGGCCAGCGGCGAAATCATCCAGGCCTGGGGCTTCCCCAAGGCGCGGTAGGGGACGCACCACGCCTGGGATCTGAAGGTCCATGTATGTAGACCAATCTGCCCGGCCGGGACTCATGAGCCGGCTGGGCGGGGCCTGGGACAGGATCAGGAACAACGTTCTGGTCATCGGCGTCAGCGCCGTGCTGGTGTTCCTGATCCTGGTGCCGGTTGTTCGCCTTATCATCAACAGCTTCATCGAGGGCCACCCTTCCGTCCCCGAGGGCTGGACGCTGAACAATTACGTCTCGGCCTACTCCATGCCGATCTTTTACGAGGCGTTGGCGACGACGCTCTGGATTTCCAGTATCGGCACTTTCGTGACCCTGGCCATAGCGGTGTTGTTTGCGTGGCTGATCGAGCGCACCGATATGCCGTTCCGCAACATGGCCTGGGTCTTGATCCTGGTGCCCATGGCCATCCCCGGGGTCCTGTTTGCGCTGGGTTGGACGCTTTTGCTTTCGCCCAAGGTGGGGGCGCTCAACATGCTGCTGCGCGAAATATTTGCCATCGTCGGCATCACCTTCGAAAAAGGGCCCATCAATATCTATTCCCTCGGCGGGTTGATTTTCCTCGACGGGGTGCGCGGCGTCACCACGGTGTTCCTGATGGTGGTGGGATCATTCCGCATGATGGACCCAAGCCTCGAGGAAGCGGCGCGAGTCTCCAAGGCCGGCACCTTCGGTACCTTCATGCAGGTGACCCTGCCGGCCATGCTGCCCGCGGTGCTGGCGGCGGGCATGTATTCCTTCATTTCCAGCATGGAAAGCTTCGAAGCGCCCCTGGCGGTGGGCCTTCCCGGCGGTATCTTCGTGCTGTCGACCCTGATCTATTTCACCACCCGCATCCAGGCGCCGCTGGATTATGGGCTCGGCGCCGTGTTTGGCGTGACCTTCATGCTGATCATGATTCTTCTGCTTATCGGCTACCGCCGGGTGATCCGCCATTCCGAAAAATATGCCACCGTTACCGGCAAGGGGTTTCGTCCCCGGGTGACCACTATCGGCCGCTGGCGCTGGCCCGCCTTTGGCATGTTCGTTCTCTACTTCCTGGCCGCGGTGGTGGCGCCGTTCATCATCTTGGCCTGGACCTCGTTCTTGCCGGGCTACCGCATCCCGTCCGTGAGCGTATTTCCATTGCTCACCTGGTCCAACTATGTCGAGTTGTTCGAAACCGAACGCGTCCTCAACATGGTATGGAACACGCTCTATCTGATGCTGGTCACCGCCACCATCACCATGCTGTTCGCCTTCGTGACCTCTTGGGGCATCGTGCGCTCCCAGGTGCGTGGCGCCGGCTGGCTGGACACCTTCGTGTTCATCCCCCATGCGATACCGGGGATCGTCATCGCCCTCGCCCTGATCATGGCCTATCTCAGCCCGCCGCTCCGCTACCTCGGGATATACGGTTCCATGACCATCCTGGTGATGGGGCTGGTGGTATCTTACATCTCCTTCGGCACGCGGTTGATGAACAGCGCCATCATGCAAATACAAGAGGAGCTTGAGCAGGCCGCCTATGTGGCCGGCGCGGGCACCATGCGCACCCTGTTCACCATTACCCTGCCGCTCTTGTTTCCGGCCTTCGCGGCGGGTTGGATCTGGGTCGCCGTGCACGCGCTCAGGTCCTTCTCCATCCCCATCATGCTGGCGAGTCGGGATAACGAGGTTTTCGCCATCCTGCTGTGGGAATATTGGGACGAGGGCTCGGCGTCCCTGTCCTCTGCCCTTGGGGTTTTGATGATCCTGGTGCTCGTCCCCATGACGCTGCTCTTGCGGCGCTTCATCACCCAGATCAGCGAACAGCGGTAGGGGGGAGGTCCATGAAAGTCAGCGTCCGCCGATTGGTTAAGAACTATGATTCCGTCCAGGGACGGGTGGTGGCGCTGGACGGCATCGATTTCGACATCGAGGTGGGGGAGTTCTATACCCTCCTGGGGCCTTCGGGTTGCGGTAAATCGACCACGTTGCGCTGTATCGCCGGGCTCGAGCATCCCGACGGTGGCGAAATCATCATCGGTGAAAAGACCGTGGCCGGGAAAGGCCGGTCGCTTCCGCCCAACCTCCGGCCCATCGGCATGGTGTTCCAGTCCTACGCCATCTGGCCCCATATGACGGTATTCAACAATGTCGCCTTCCCCCTCAAACAGGTGAAATCCTGGGTCCCCAATCCGGAACGGACCGAGCGGGTGATGGAGACGCTCAAGCTTGTGAAGATGGAGGCACTGGCCGACCGGCCGACACCATTCCTTTCCGGCGGCCAGCAGCAGCGCGTGGCCCTGGCCCGGGCGCTGGTCTCGCGGCCCGAGGTGTTGTTGCTCGATGAGCCGCTGTCCAATCTCGACGCCAAGCTGCGTGAGGAATTGCGCATAGAGATCAAGCAATTGACGCGCGAGCTGGGGATCACGACCCTTTACGTCACCCATGATCAGCTCGAGGCCCTGGCCATGTCGGACCGCATCGCCGTCATGCGGGAAGGCCGGATCCTGCAAGAGGGAACGCCCCGCGATATCTATCTGCGGCCCCAGACGCCGTTCGTCGCCCAGTTCGTGGGGCAGGTGAACTTCTTCCAGGGCGGCGTCGCCGAGGCACCGGCATCGGGCATGGGCAAGGTCGATATCGGCGCCGGCTCGTTCGCCTGCGCGCTGCCCCAAGGTACCGGCATCGGCGACAGGGTTATCGTTGCCGTGCGTCCGGAAAACATGAGCGCGACCCGAACCCGGTCGGACGAGAACGGCGTCAACGTGATCCAGGGTGTTGTGGAACAGGCGGTCTTCCTGGGCGATTCAATCGACTGCCAGCTCTCGGTGGACGGCCAGATGATCCGCGCCAAGGTCGAGCAAACCGCCGATCTCGGCCTCGGAGAGACGTTGTATCTGGCGTTTCGGCCCGAGGCCTGCACCGTGTTCCGCCTGTGAGCGCCACCGCGGTTAAAGGGTGGTGCCCGGGCCTGTTGGGAAAACTTATGGAAGGGGAGGAAACCCATGAAGATTCTGCGTTTCAACGATGACCGCATCGGCGTCCTGCAAGATGGCGAAACCGTCGCTGATATCAGTGACGTCATCAGCTATCGAGAGGAACGCGGCCCCCAGCGGGTCATGGAGGAGCTGATCGGTAATTTCGACACTTACAGGCCCGAAATCGAGGCCATCGCCGCCAAATCCGAGGGTGTCGCCCTTGCCGATGTCAGGCTGCTTGCACCGGTACCCCGGCCAAGCCGCTGCCTCGCCGCCTTCGTCAATTACCTCGACAATCCGGAGCGCCGCAAGGACAACCTTCCCAATGAGTTCTTCCACAAGGCGCCGGAGTTGGTCGGTCCCGAGGGCAACGTAGAGCTACCAGACATCGAGCGGGTCGCCGTGTTCCAGGCGGAGGCCGAATTGGCCTATGTCATCGGTCGCCCCGCGAAACATGTGAGCGAGGCCGAGGCCATGGATTACGTCTTCGGCTACGTGCCCTTTTTCGACGTGTCGGCCCGTGGCATGGTGCGCCGCAGCCAGTTCCTGCCCAAGGGCCAGGACACTTTCGCCCCCTGCGGGCCCTGGATCACCACCGCTGATGAGATTCCCGATCCCCATGGGCTGCAGGTAAAGTCGTGGGTCAATGACGAACCCCGCCAGGATTACAATACCCGCCATATCGCCCATCACATCCCCGATCAGATCTCCTGGCTCTCCAAATTCATACAGCTTCAGCCCGGCGATGTTATCGCCACGGGCACCTATCACGAGGGGTTGGGCCCGGTGAATGTGGGCGACCGGCTGCGGATCGAGATCGAGGGT
>JAPUGG010000258.1 GCA_027292975.1 Alphaproteobacteria bacterium
CCCCGATTATTCCATCGCCGATATCTCGGCCTATGGCCGGGTCCGGGGCTGGAAGAACGCGGGCGTCCAGATCGTCGACACGCCGCGCCTAAAAGACTGGCTCCAGCGCCTGGAGGACCGCCCGGCGGTCAAGCGCGCGGACGCCGTGATCGGCGAGATGCGCGCGGAACATCTGACCGGGATGAGCGCAGAGGCCCACTCCATCCTCTACGGCGACCGCCAGATGGCGGGGAAGTAGGGCGGGGGCGTCAAGCGCCCGCACCTTAAATAAATCCCCTACAGCTTGCCCTCGGCCTTGAGGCGGATGACTTGGTCGCGGTCGCGCGGGATTTTCTCGTCTATGCCTTGGTCGGACAGTGCGGCCATTCTTTTCGGATCAAACGCACCGGCACCCTTGCCCCGAAATTGCCACCTGGGCGACAAGGTCTCGCCCTGTTTTACGCCTACTACATGGCCTGCCGGCATTGGTGGCAATGCCGCTCACCGCCCAAGGAGGAAAGCAAATGAAGTCGCAGCATCACCGTCGACTGCCCTGGTTGGCCGCATTCGCGATCGCCGGCCTTGCCCTCACCGCTGCCTGGGGCGCCTCGGCCAGCGCCCGAATCATCTCTGTACAGGGCGGCGAGATCAATGTCAGCATCAGTTTCAATACCCAAATGCCCCTCGGTGACACCACCGATCAGACCCTTATGAACACCCAGAAGCGAGGCAGGACCTTCGTCTACCGCATGGCCAGGGAAGAATGCGCCCTGTTGAAGGCAATCATCGCCGAGACCTGCCGTCTCACCAGCCTTAACGTCAGCTCACAATTACGTAATCAGCACAGCAAGCAGCCGGTCTCGCTTTACGTCAACGGCAGCGCGCGTTACCTCATCACCCTTAAGAAATTCTAGATGGCCGGGCCGTGGCGCACACGTGCCGCACCACCGCCGATTCACCCCGTCCGAGCGCTATCCGGTCAAATGTTTCAATTTGGCCGGCGTGATTCCTCCGGCGTGATCCCTACAGCTTGCCTTCGGCCTTGAGGCGGATGACTTGGTCGCGGTTGCGCAGGATTTTCTCGTCGATTCCTTCATCCACCAGGGCGGCCATTTTTTCCGGATCGAAGGCGCCGGCGCCCATGTCGTAATCGAGGCCCGGGCGGTATTGCTGCCAGTGCTTGAAATGGGTGCATTCCTCGGGCGTGTCGAAATTGTCGATATAGGTCTCGATCTCATTGCCGTCGGGGTCGAGGTAATAAAACGAGGTCGATTGGCCATGGTTGATGGGGTGGTCGGTGGAGATGCCCCAGGCCTTGCACTGGCGGTAAAGCTTCACCAGGTCGGCCAGTGAATCGTATTGGAAGGCGCCATGGGCGAAGCCGGCCCGGCCCTTGGCGTGGGTGGAGCCGGCGCGCTCGAGGATGGCGAAGCGGTGATCGCGGGCATCCCAGCTGAGGAAGGCCGCCCGTCCGCCGCCGGCATCGCGCTTGTCGCGGTAATTGACCACATGGGCGTTGAAGAACTTCATGTAGAATTCGATCATCTTCTCGAAATTCTTGTCGGTGCCGATGGAAATATGGATCAGCGCGTTGGGCTTGGGCGCTTCGCCCGGGCCCATGCGCTCGCCAACCGCTGGCAGGTAATGTTCCTCGAAATTGGCGAGCCAGACGCCGTCATCTGTGGTGATGTCACCTTCGGCCATTATTTTTCTCCTTTATTCCGGCGCCGTCCTTGAGGGCGGGCCTTGATTCCGGGTGATGGGCTATTGCCAGTGCCAGCTCGGCGGCAGCGGGTCGTCGACGATGCGGTTGGTCATGCAGCCGATCCCCTCGATCTCGGATTCCAGCACATCTCCGGGCTTGAGCTGCTTTGAGATGTCGCCCGAACCGCTGGCGACGCCCGCCGGCGTTCCGGTCAACACCACGTCGCCGGGCAGCAGTTCCATCTGCGAGACATAGGCGACGATGTCCGGAATCTTCCAGATCATCTGTTCGGTATTGCCGTCCTGGCGAAGCGCGCCGTTGACCCGGGTGCGGATCGGCAAGTTATTGGGGTCATCGATTTCGTCGGCGGTCACGAAACACGGGCCCATGGGGCAAAAACCGTCGAAGCTCTTTGCCAACAGGCGGTTGCCCTCCTTGCGTTCCTTGGCGCCGATGTCGCGCGCGGTGATGTCGTTGGCGACCAGGTACCCCGCCACCACGTCGAAGGCCTGGTCGGCGGGCACGTTCTTGCAGCGCTTGGCGATGACGAAGGCCATTTCCGTCTCGTAGTCCATCTTCTTGCAGCCGGCGGGCCTGACGATGTCGTCGCGGGGGCCGGCGATGGCCGAGGCGCCCTTGAGCCAGGTGGTCGGCAGGGCGAAGGGCATGGGAGAGTCGCTCATTTCCTGATGATGGGATTTGTAATTGCGTCCGGCGGCGATGATCTTGGAAGGTGCCAGCGGCGCGAACAGGTGCACGTCGGCGAGGGCCAGGAACAGATTCTCGTCGTCCATGCCCCGGGCATCGGGTTCGGCGCCGTGCAGGTCTTCCAGCCAGGCCGCGGCCGCGCCGGCGGCATTCATGGCGGCCGGCCCCGCGCCCAAAAGGGCGGCGGCCTCGGTGGGAATGCGCAGGTGGGCGACCTCTTCGGCCTGGAGATCCCCTTTCCCGTCAAGCAGGTGGGCGTACCCCGCCCTTGCGTCGGCAACGGTATCGCCTTCGAGAATAATGCCCAGCCGGCGGGCCTTGGGCCGTTCCCCCTCGGCCCGGTAACTCACCAATTTCATGCCGCTCTCCCGTGCCCCCGGTTTCTTGATTTGCCGACAGCTTAACGCCGATGATTATCTCGCGGAAGGGGTGCGTTGACCTCGCCATTGAATTCCGTCACTCTTAGATTGAATCCGGGGAAAGAAGGCTTTCAGGGTCCCTCCCCGGCTCGGGACAAGGGCACGCGTGTGTGCCATACAACAGGCAAGGGGAGGCCGAATCATGAAACGGTTACCGATATTCAGTACCGTCGCCGTGGCGACGGTACTCGGGTTTGCCTCCGTCGCCGGTGCGGCGGAATTGCCCAAAAACACCCAGAAAATGCTCAAGGCCTTGAACATGGACGCGTCAATCTTGAGTGGTCTGGACAAGGAATTGGCCGTGCCCAAGGCGTGGGTCGAGGGTGCCAAGAAGGAAGGCACCGTCAACGTATGGACGACCTATCGCCGCAAACCGTGGAAAAAGATGGGTGACATCTTCTCCGAGCGCTACCCCTATATCAAATTGAAGCACGACCGCGTCTCCCACACGTCGCGGCGCGTCATCAAGCCGCTCGTCGCCTTCAAGACGGGCCGCGTGCTGACCGACGTGATCACCGGCCTCTCCGGTTCGGTCCATATGTTCGCGGCGGCCGGCGCATTCGTCGATCTCAGGGGTCTGCCGGCCTACAACAACGTGCCGAAATCACTGCATCATCCCCAGGGCCTCTCGGCGGTGGGGCGCATCCGTTACTACTGCATGTCGTACAACACCCAGAGGGTGAAGAAGTCCGACCTGCCGAAGACCTGGGACGACATGGTCAACGGCACGCGGTGGGCCAACAAGAAGCTCGGCCTGGTGAACCGGCCCAACAACTGGCTGTTGCCGATCTGGAAGCATAAGGGCTCGGCCTGGGGCAGGGATTTCACCGACAAGCTGTTCGCCCTCAGGCCGCAGCTCCGCAAGGAAGGCCAGGGCGCCGTTCTTGCCCTGGTGATCGCCGGTGAGATGGATGCGGCGATTCCTTCGGCCATGAACCGTGTCGCCGAATACATCAAGAAGAACGCCAAGACGCCGATCGGCCATCACTGCCCGGAGCCGGTGCCGTTCACCATCTCCGAGACCGGGGTCATGGCCAAGAATCCGCACCCGAACGCGGCCAAGATCTATGTGAACTGGTACCTGTCCAAGGAAGGCCAGCTGGCGCAGTTCTGGGCCAATGATTCGACGCCATCCCACAAGGGCATGCGCGACAAGCGGTTCGTCTATTGGCCCGATAGCATCAAGGGCAAGGAATTGGCCCAGTTCAGTTACAAAAATCCCGAGGTGAACGCCGAGGTGCTCAAGTATTGGGATTCCAAGTGGATCGCCGTTGCCGGTAAGCCCAAGGGCCCCAAGGCCTTCAAGGGCACGGTGATCAGTTCCAAGCGGGGCGGCCGCCGGATCACACTCAATGTTAAGGGCAAGGAGATGCTCTTCCGGATCAGCGGATCGCGTTCGGAGGTCATGATCAACGGCAAGAGCGCCGAGCGCGGCAACGTCAAGGCCGGCATGAAGTGCTCGGGGACCTATGTGCCCAAGGGCAAGGCCGTCGAGGCCCGCAAGTTCAACTGCAAGTAACGCCGGTCGGAGAGTTGTTACAAAGGAAGCGGGTCCCTCATGGGGCCCGTTTTCTTTTGGCGGTGGGATGGGGTTTGGCGAGGCCGGGGCCGTGCCTTGACCGTCATACCCTTATCGGTCACTGTTGACTTCAATCGGCATCGGCGGCGGGGGGGCACCCCGGAAAATGCCGAATAAGGGGTGGAGATACTAGAATGGCGGTAGAAACCTATCCCCTTGTGCGTCAGCGGTTTTCGTTCCTTCGTGCCCTGAAGCGGGTGAATTACTGGCATTGGACGCTGCTGATCGTGGTTTCGACCCTGGTGGTGACGCCCCTGGCCCTGCTGACCCTGGGCAGTTTCTCCACCGCCGCGCTGCCCACCGATATCTCGATCTCAAAACTCAGCTTCGAGAATTACATCGATGTCTGGACCGACCCCGCCACCTATGCCCTGTTCTACAACACCGGCGTCTATGTGACCGGCGCGACGACCTTGGGAATTACCCTCGCCGCGGTGCTCGCCTGGATGGTCGAACGGACCAATATCCCGGGCAAGATCTGGATCTATGCCGGCGTGCCGTTGACGCTGGTTTTGCCCGGGCTCCTGCAGGCCATGGCGTGGGTGTTGTTGCTGAGCCCGCGGATCGGCTTTATCAACAAATTCCTCATCGATACCCTGGGACTTGGGACTTGGGACGATGCCATCAACATCTATTCCCTGGGCGGCATGATCTTCGTCGAGGGGTTTCGGTTGGTGCCGACGGCCTTTTTAATGATGGTGCCGCTGTTGCGCTCCATGGACCCGGCGCTGGAGGAGGCCGCCGCCATGTCCGGCGCCAGGCCATCCTCGACCCTCAGGAAGGTCACTTTCGGGCTCATGCTGCCGGGCCTGTTGGCGGTCTTGATCTACCAATTCATCACCGCTTTCGAGGTGTTCGAGGTGCCGGGCATCCTCGGCATGCCGGCGGATATCTTCGTCTTTTCGACCAAGATCTACGCGCTTCACCGCTCGGTGACGGTGGAACCGGCCTATGGCGAGGCCAATGCGCTGTCGATGATCTACCTGCTGGTGGCCGTGGTGGCGACCTACCTCTACTCCCGCGTCATCGCAAAGTCGGAAAAGTTCACCATCATCACCGGCAAGGGGTACCGGCCGCGGGTCATGAATCTCGGGGCCTGGAAGTGGCCGGCCTTTTCGCTGGTGTTTTTGTTCCTGTTGGTCACCATCATCCTGCCGTTCCTGGTATTCCTCTACGTGTCCTTCCTGCCTTACCTGATGACGCCGTCCTTGGAGGCCTTCCAGGCCATGACCTTCGAGTTCTATATCGAGGTCTTCAACGACGAGCTGATCGGCATTTCGGTGTGGAACACCTTCTTGATGACCGTGGTCACCTCGACCGCGGTGGTGGTGGTGTCGTTCCTCATTTCCCTGGTGGTGGTGCGTTCGAAATTCTGGGGACGGAGGCTCCTCGATCAAATGTCCTTCATGCCCCATGCCATCCCGGGGATCGTCATGGGCGTCGCCTTCCTGTGGGTGTTCATCAACATCGACAATCTGGGTATCCCCATCTATGGCGGCATCTGGTCGATCACCATCGCCTTCACGGTGGGCTATATCGCCTACGGCACCCGGGCCATGAACGCCGCCATCCTGCAGATCCACAAGGACCTGGAAGAAGCCGCCTATGTTTCGGGTGCCGTGCAGTGGCGCACCATGTGGCGGGTCTTCTACCCGCTGATGATTCCCACCTTCGTCGGCGTCTGGATTTGGGTGATGTTGCATGCCGTGCGCGCCGCGTCCCTGCCCCTGATCCTGACCGAGGGGCCGGAGAATCAGGTGCTGGCGGTGTTGGTCTGGAACATGTGGGACGAAGGGGCGGGGGGCATCCAGATGGTCGGCGTCATCGGCGTCATCATGATCGTGCTGCTGATGGGGGTGACCATGTGCTTCCG
>JAPUGG010000259.1 GCA_027292975.1 Alphaproteobacteria bacterium
GCCCGGCTTCATTGGTCTTCAGCATCTCCTCCCAGGACCAGTAGGAGGTTGCCCAGTCGGCCTACTTGGAGGCCGCCAATGCCTTATCGCTGACCGCGTTGAAGGATAGTCCGGGCGGCATCATCAAGCCCTTCTGAGAGCCGCCGACGGTGACATCCACGCCCCACTCATCATGGCGGTAGTCGATGGAGGCCAGCGACGAAATGGTGTCCACCATGAACAATGCGGGGTGATCGCAAGCATCCATCGCCCGGCGAATGTCGGCGATGCGTGAGGTTATGCCGGTGGAGGTCTCATTGTGAACCACGCACACCGCCTTGATCCGGTGGCCGGTGTCGTCGGCAAGCCTGGCCCCGATGGCATCGGGGTCGGCGCCGTGGCGCCAATCGCCGGGGAGGAAGTCCACCTCCAGACCCAGCCGCTCGGCAATGGCACGCCACAGGGTGGCGAAATGTCCGGTTTCGAACAACAACACCCTATCTCCCGGCGACAGGGTGTTAACCAAGGCCGCCTCCCATGCCCCGCTGCCCGATGCGGGGTAGATGATCACCGGACCGGAGGCCTTGAAAACCGATTTCAGCCCGTCCAGAACCTCGTGCCCCAAATCCTTGAAGGCGGGTCCCCGGTGGTCGATGGTTGGTTGATCGATGGCCCTGAGGATCCGGTCCGGCACATTGGTTGGTCCCGGGATCTGCAGGAAATGGCGGCCACTCTTGAACGACATGGCTTATCCCTTCATCTCCTCGGGGCCCGGTCGGTCGCGCCCCCTGGATCGGCGCGCGTCCCTGGACTAGCTCGGGGCCGAGTTGCGCCGTATTTGGGAATCAGGAAGATAGTTTCCCGCAATCGACGCGGTCTTGCAAGCAAGACCGGCGGCGGTAGTGTCCCACGAATTGAGGGGCTTACCCGCCGTGCGGCGGGTGCTATAAACTCTACACCCGAGAGGACATGGTCCCCATGCGTATAAGGGCGTGTCCCCAAACCCATTGGACGACACTCGTTCCATGACCCGATCCCCGCAAGGCACCTCATCTTCGCCGCGCCCCTCCGGGGCGACTTCTTCGCCGCGCCCCTCGGGAGCGACAGCACCGCCACGCCCATCGCCGGCGGCCTCGCGCATTGGCGATTCAAGCCTTGCCCGGCGTCTTGAGCGTGAGATCGAAGGCACGGTCCTGTTTGATCCCTTCAGCCGGGGCCGCTACAGCACCGACGCCTCGATCTATCAGATCGAGCCCATCGGTGTGGTCGTACCCCGCTCGGAGGAGGACGTGATCCGCGTCATCCAGATTGCCGCCGAGGAACAGGTCCCGGTCCTGCCTCGCGGCGGTGGCACCTCCCAATGCGGCCAGACCGTGGGCGAGGCGTTGGTGGTCGATGTCAGCAAGCACTTGAACAGGGTCGTCGAATTTAACCAGGCCGAGTGCCGGGTTTTGGTCCAGCCGGGCCTGGTTCTCGACCAGTTGAACGCCTTCCTCAGGCCCCGGGGCCTGATGTTTCCGGTCGATCCCTCGACCTCGAGCCGGGCCACCATCGGCGGCATGGCGGGCAATAACAGCTGCGGGTCGCGGTCCGTCCGATACGGTTTGATGCGGGATAACGTCCGCGCCATCGACGCCGTTCTCGCGAGCGGCGAAAAACTCCATTTCGGGGAAGTCGATGGGCCCGCCCAGGCGGCGCGGGGCGGCAACCATCCATTGGTCGAGCGCATGATGGACCTTGGCCGCCGCGAATCCGGCGAGGTCGCCGCCCGTTTCCCCGCCGTGCAGCGCCGCGTTGGCGGCTACAACATCGATTCCCTGGCGCCCGACGGGCGGCCGGTCAACATGGCGCATCTCCTGGTCGGTTCCGAAGGCACGCTGGCGTTTTCCACCCGGATCGAGTTGGACCTGCAGCCGATCCCCGCCCACAAGGTCTTAGGCGTTTGCCATTTCCCCACCTTCTACGAGGCAATGGACCTGACCCGCCACATCGTCAAGCTCGACCCGGCGGCGGTGGAGCTGGTCGACCGCACCATGATCGAACTCGCCAGGGACATCCCGATGTTCCGATCCACCGTGGACGGCTTCGTGAAAGGCCAGCCGGAGGCGCTGCTCCTGGTCGAATTCGCCGGCGACGACCGGGCGGAACAGCTGCGCCGGCTGAACAGCCTGGTCGAGCTCATGGCCGATCACGGCCACCCGGGCGCGGTCGTGGAAGCGGTCGATCCCGCCTTCCAAAGCGCCATATGGGGGGTCCGCATGGCCGGCCTCAACATCATGATGTCGATGAAGGAGGAGGGCAAACCCATTTCCTTTATCGAGGATTGCGCGGTCCCGCTCGACGACCTCGCCGAGTATACCGAACGCCTGACAAAGGTCTTTCGCAAGCACGGCACCACCGCGACCTGGTATGCCCATGCCTCGGTCGGCTGCCTCCACGTTCGCCCCGTCCTCAACCTCAAGCTGGAAGCCGATGCCGAGAAAATGCGGGCGATCGCGGAGGAGACTTTCGCCCTGGTCCGCGAATACAAGGGATCCCATTCCGGGGAGCACGGCGATGGCCTGGTGCGGTCCGAGTTTCACGAGCCCATGTTCGGGGGCCGCCTGGTCCGCGCCTTCGAGGAGGTCAAGGATGCCTTCGATCCCGGGGGGCTGTTCAATCCCGGAAAGATCGTCCGCCCGTCCAAGATGGATGACCGGCGATTGTTCAGATACAAACCGGACTATCACGTCCCCCCCATGGATACGGCGCTGGATTGGTCGGCATGGGGCGGTTTCGCGGGCGCCGTCGAGATGTGCAACAACAACGGCGAATGCCGGAAATTCGACGCCGGCGTGATGTGTCCGTCGTTCCGCGCAACCGAGGAGGAAAAGGACCTCACCCGCGGCCGGGCCAATTCGCTTCGGCTGGC
>JAPUGG010000026.1 GCA_027292975.1 Alphaproteobacteria bacterium
AGCCCAGGTTCATCGCCCAGAACATGCCGGGCGCGGGTTCCATGCGGCTGGCCAACTACCTTGCCGTACGGGCACCCAAGGACGGCACCGTGATCGGCATGATCAGCCAGGCGCTCCCCTTGTCCCAGTTGCTCAAGTACAAGAACATCAAGTTCGATATCAACAAATTCAACTGGATCGGCAATGCCAGCGTCTCCAACGGCGTGACGTCGGCCTGGCACAACAAGCCGTTCAAGACCATCGATGACGTGAAAAAACGGGAAATGATCGTGCCGGCCACCGGTGGCCGGTCCACCTCGACCATCATTCCCCGGGTGATGAACGCGATCCTGGGAACCAAGTTCAAGATCATCCAGGGCTTCAACGGTGCCGGACAGATGAACCTGGCGATCGAGCGGGGCGAGGTCGACGGCCGCGGCTCCAATACGCTCGCGAGTTGGGCCGCGACGGCGCCCGATTGGGTGAAACACAAGAAATTGGTGCATCTGGTGCAACTGGGGCCCAAGGTGGACCCGCGCATTCCCAATGTGCCGCTGATCCAGAACTTGGCTACCAACAAAGAGGATCGCCAGGTGCTGGAAATCCTGTCCGCTTTAGTGACCCTCGGGCGGCCCATCACCGCGCCGCCGGGTGTACCGGCCGACCGCATTGCCGCCCTTCGCGCCGCCTTCGACGCCACCATGAAGGATAAAGCCTATATCGCAGAGGCGGCGAAACTGAAGATGGAGCTCAACCCCATGGGCGGGGCCGAGCTCGCCAAGGTTGTCGCCAAGTTGATGGCCATCCCCAAGCCGGTATTGGAGAAATTCGCCATCGCGGTCAAGTTCGGCAAGACCTTCAAATGCAAGGCGGTGATGACCGATTCGAAGCGCTGTAAGAAGAAAAAGAAGAAAAAGAAGAAGAAATAAAGCTGAGCGCGGCCGAGGACGCCCATCCGCCACCAGCGAAGACATCACCGGACCCCGGGCTGAAGAGGGTCCGGTGAAACCCGCCCGTAGCCTCGATCCCTCTTTATCGGGAGTAGCCCATCAGGGAGAAAAATCATGGGGAAATACGCGCTGGGGCAGCCGGTATGGCGGGCCGAGGACCAACGCCTCCTCAAGGGCGGGGGGCGGTTTGTCGACGACGTGGTACTGCCGCGGATGGCTTATGGCGTGGTCGTTCGTTCGCCCCATGCCCATGCCGTGATCCGCTCCATCGACACCACCGCAGCCAAGGCGGCGCCCGGCGTGTTGACCGTCCTGACCCATGCCGATTGGCAAGCATCGGGTTTCGGCGACCTGCCCAATGCCAAGGGGCGGAAGCGCCGCGACGGCTCCGATTCCTATGTCACCCCCATCACTCCTTTGGTCCGCGATCGGGCGCGGCGGGTCGGCGACCCCATCGCCTTCGTCGTCGCCGGGACCCGGGACCAGGCCCAGGACGCCGCCGAACGAGTCGAGGTGGACTATGACCCGCTACCGTCGGTCACCGATACCGCTGCCGCTTCCGCGCCCGGCGCGCCCCTGGTGTGGGACGATTGCCCCGACAATATCTGCTTCGTGCATCTCGGCGGCGACAAGCAAGCGGCCGATGCGGCCTTCGGCAATGCCGCCCATGTGATCTCACACACCTTCGTCATCAATCGGGTGATCGCCGCGGCCATGGAGCCCAGGGCCTGCGTCGGCGATTACAACCCGGCGGAAGATCACTACACCTTGTACACCACCGCCCAGGGCGTCCATCCCTACCGGTCGACCCTCGCCAATCGGGTGCTGAGGGTGCCGGAAAACCGCGTGCGCGTGGTGGCCCAGGATGTGGGCGGTTCTTTCGGCATGAAATCCAACATTTACGCCGAGGGGCCGCTCTGCCTGCTGGCCTCCATGATCCTCCACCGGCCGGTCAAATGGACCAGCACCCGGGCCGAGGCCTTTCTCAGCGACAACCATGGGCGCGATCTCATCGCCGAGGTCAGCCTCGCGCTCGACGCCGATGACAACTTCTTAGGCGTCAAGGTCAATGCCATCGCCAATCTCGGGGCGTACTGCACCAATTCGACCCCCAACCCGGCGGTCAACAATATCGGTTCCGTCGCCGGGGTCTATAAGACGCCGGTCATCACCGTCGACGTGACCGGCGTCTTCACCCATTCCAATTCCACCGCGCCCTACCGCGGCGCCGGCCGGCCCGAGGCGGCCTTCATGATCGAGCGGATCATCGATATCGCCGCCGACGAGTTGGGCGTGGACCCCGTGGTTTTGCGGCGCAAGAACACCATCCCGCCCGACGCCATGCCGTTCAAGACCGGGCTCAACCTGACCTACGATTGCGGCGAGTTCCAGAAGAACCTGGACATGGCGCTGGCCGCCGCCGATTACCATGGCTTCGAGGCGCGGCGCGCCGAATCCAGGGCGCGCGGCAAGTACCGCGGCTTCGGGTTATCCAACACCATCGAACGCGCCGCGGGCCCCGGCATCGAAGGCTCCGAGCTTCGCTTTGACCGTTCGGGAACGGCGACCATCCTGGCCGGATCCGTCACCGGCGGCCAGGGCCATGAAACCATCTACAAGCAAATCGTCTGCGACCGTCTGGGCCTGGAAATGGACGATGTCCACTACGTCTGGGGTGATACCGACAAGGTTCCCTTCGGCCATGGCACCGGCGGCTCGCGCTCGGCCACCCATGGCGGCAACGCGGTGGCCCTGGCGACCGAAAAGGTGTTGGAGAAGGCGACGGCCCTCGCCGCCCATTTGTTGGAGGTGGATGTGGGCGACGTCGCATTCGAAGACGGTGTCTTTTCAAGCCCGCTCTCCAACTGTTCGCTCACCATCGGGGAGGTGGCATCGGCGGCGGCCAACCCGGCCAACCTGCCCGACGGCATGGAGCCGGGGCTGATGGCGACCGGCGTGCGGCGGGCCAAGGTCGCCAATTTCCCCAATGGCTGCCACGTGGTGGAGCTGGAGATCGATGAGGAAACCGGCGCCGTGGAGGTGCTCAATTACCAGGTGGTGGACGATGTCGGCGTGGTCTTGAACCCGCTTCTCCTGGCCGGCCAGATCCAGGGCGGGGCGGGCCAGGGGCTGGGCCAGGTGTTGCTCGAGAACATCGCCTACGACCCCCAATCGGGCCAGCTCAATTCGGGCACCTTCCTGGATTACGCCATGCCCAAGGCGAGCCATTTCAGCGCCATCACCGTTCAATCCAATCCGGTGCCGACCGACACCAATCCCCTTGGCGTCAAGGGGGCGGGAGAGGCCGGTGCCGTCGGCGCCCTGCCGGCGGTCGCCAATGCCGTGGTCGATGCCCTTTCGCCCTTGGGCGTGCGTCACGTCCCCATGCCGGCGACGCCGGAGCGCATCTGGCGGTTGATCCAGGAGGTGAAGGCCGGCTCAGGCGACGGCGGCGGGCGCGCCCACGGGCTCCGGCGCGGGTAGGCCGGTGGCCTCGCACCAAGTGCTGGTGTCGTAAAAATGCTCCGCCGTCTGGTGAGGCGGGGGATAAAGGCCGAGCTCGATCCTGAGTTCCAGGTTGCGGCGGATGGCGTCGGGATTGATGCAGCCCTTGGGCACAACCCGGTGATAGGCGTGTTCGGCGCGTTGCTCGCTCAAGCCTTCCCGGTCGACCAAAAGGCGGATGGTTTCCTCGCGGTTGTCGGGGTGGAGCAGCCAATCGGTGCTGGCCGCCCAGGCGCGGATGAAGCGCACCACCAGAGAGCGGTTGAGTTCGACCCAGCTTCGCAAGCCCCAGCCGCAGGCCAGCGGCCAGTCGGGGACATAATCCTCGCCGCTGGCGAGCAACACGCCGCCGGCCTCCAGCACCCGGTCCGATGACGGCGGCGTCAACATGGCCGCGGCCACCCTGCCTTCGAGGAAGGCCTTGGCGCGGGCCGGCGTGCTGCCGATGATTTCGTAAGTGTATTCGTCTTCGCCGATGCCATGTTCGCGCATGATCTTCATGCGAATGACATCGAGATTGGAATCGACCGGGTCGGCCGCCAGGAGTTTACCGCGCAGGTCTTCCACCGAGGTGATTCCCGGTTGGCCGATCAGGTAGGCGCCGAGTCCCTCCTCGGCCTGCATGAACAAGACATAATCGACCCCTTCCTTGGTCGCCCGGGCGATCATGGTATCGGCGCTGGATAGCGTCATGTTCCACTTTCCCGCCGCCATCTCCTCGTTATGGAGAGGAGCAAGCTTCACCAGGTGGAAATTGACGTCGAGCCCCTGGTCCTTGAAGAAGCCTTTTTCATCCGCCACCACGTGGGGCGGCCTGCGCGAATAGCCGCTGACGGTCAGTTGATCCATGGATTTCCTCCCCTCCGGGCGTACCCGAGCATTTCTGTCGGTCTCCTAGGTCTGCCGGTCGAGGGAAATGGTGAGCCCTCCAAGCGCCTGCCGCAAGGGTTTTCCGCCATTGGGCGGCTTCTCGCCGTCGATAAATCCAGGCAGACGACAGGCCTGGATTGCAAAAAAAGCATTGCACCTTCCACACGATCATCGTTAGATAAAAGGGTGACGCCTCCGCATTTGGCTTGGCAAGATGCCGACGGTTGCCTGCGACCGGAATAATCTCCTCAAATCATTGTGAAGGAAG
>JAPUGG010000260.1 GCA_027292975.1 Alphaproteobacteria bacterium
TCGGTGCTCTCGCCGGGCGCCATGATGAGGATGCGTTCGGTCTGCCAGGCGGACGAGGCGGTGATGCCGAGGACGACGATGCCGAGCGCCCCATGGGCGACGGTCATGGCGATGGCCGCGCGGGGCAGGTGCCGAAGCCGGTTGAGGCTGGCGCCGAGCGGTACGCGGAACAGGCGGATGCGCTCGGCAAACTCGGTCAGCATGCCGGCGATCAGCCATATGGCGAGGGTGATTCCGAGGATGGCATAGGCCGGCCCGTCGGTGAGTGCGATGGTGGCAAGGGCGGCCAGCCCGGTGATCATGGCGGCGGCGCGCAAGCGCGAGAGCGCGCCGGCGAGGTCGCCCCGCTTCCACGACAGCAGGGGACCGATCCCCATGAACACCAGCAAGGGGACCATCAGCGGCACGAAGGTCAGCGTAAAATAGGGCGGCCCCACGGACACCTTGCCGGCGCCGAGCACGTCGAGGACCAAGGGATACAGCGTGCCGATCAATACCGTGGCGCAGGCGGTTCCCAGCAGCAAGTTGTTGAGCACCAGCCCCCCTTCCCGGGAGATCGGCGCGAACAGCGCGACCGTCCTGAGCGACGGTGCGCGGAAGGCGTACAGGCCGAGCCCGCCGACCGTGGCGACCGTCAGCAGGCCCAAGATGAACAGCCCACGCTCGGGGTCGTTGGCGAAGGCGTGAACCGAGGTCAGCACGCCCGAGCGCACCAGGAAGGTCCCCAGCAGGGACAACACGAAGGTGAGGATGGCGAGCAGGATGGTCCAGCTTTTCAGGGCCCCGCGCTTCTCCACGACGATGGCCGAATGCAGCAACGCGGTGCCCGCCAGCCAGGGCATGAACGACGCGTTCTCCACCGGGTCCCAGAACCAGAACCCGCCCCAGCCCAATTCGTAATAAGCCCACCAACTGCCCAGTGCGACACCAAGGGTCAGCGCGCACCAAGCGGCGAGCGTCCAGGGCCGCACCCAGCGCGCCCAGGCGGCGTCGACCCGGCCCTCGATCAGCGCCGCTATGGCGAATGAAAAGGCGACGGAGAAGCCCACATAGCCGAGATAGAGCATGGGCGGATGAAAGGCCAGGCCGGGGTCTTGGAGGATGGGGTTGAGGCCTGTGCCGTCGATCGGTGCCGGATCGAGCCGCTGGAACGGATTCGACGTGGCCAGGATGAAGGCTAGGAATCCCGCCCCGATCATGCCTTGGACCGCCAGCACCCGGGCGCGCAGGGTCGGTGGCAGGTTGGTCCCAAAGCCCGCCACCGCCGCGCCGCACAGCGCCAGGATCAACACCCACAACACCATGGACCCTTCGTGATTGCCCCAGACCCCGCTAATTTTGTAGAGCAGGGGCTTCGCCGAGTGGGAGTTCGCGACCACGATGGCCAGGGAAAAGTCCGACACCACGAAGGCGTGCATGAGGCTGGCGAACGCCGCGGCGATAAAGGCCAGCTGGCCCAGTGCCGCCATCCGCCCGGCATCCATCAGCGCCCCGTCGCGGCGGGCGGCACCCACCAGGGGCACCGCCGCCTGGATGCAGGCGAACACCAAGCCGAGGATCAACGCGAAATGGCCGGCCTCGGCGATCATGGCCGCGCCCCGGTTACCGGCGCCGCGCCCGTGTTCTTCGCCCCGGGCTTCCACCGGCCCGATTTCCTGAGCGCGTCGGCCACCTCCTTGGGCATGTAGGTTTCGTCGTGCTTGGCGAGAATCTCGCTTGCCGCGAATACGCCGTCGGGGCCGACCCGCCCCTGGGCGACGACCCCTTGGCCCTCGCGGAATAGGTCGGGCAGGATGCCGCGATAGCGTACCTGGACCCTGTTGGTGAGGTCGGTGATGGCGAAGCGCACCTCGATGCCGCCGCCGGACTTGCGCAGGCTGCCCTCTTCCACTAGGCCACCGATGCGGATCATGCGATTGTCGGGCACCGCCCGGGCCTTGAGGTCGGTGGGCGTGAGGAAGAACACCAGGGCGTCCTCGAATGCATTGAGAACCAGCGCCGCCGCGCCGCCCAGGGTGACCGCCGCGGCCAGCAGGACATAAAGGCGCCGGCGCTTGGCCGTCAGCGCGCGGCGCGGCGGCCGGGCCATGGTCATGGGTCGGTCCCTTCGTCCTTTGGCGCCTCTGCGGGCGCCTCGGCTCCCCCAGGGGCGGCGGTCATGGCGCGGGCGTGCCGGAGACGGTCGAGGCTGCGTTCGTTTATGCGCAGGCGGCGCAGGGTGGATATCGCCATCCAGCAGAGCACCGCGGCGGCGGTTGCGAAGGCGGGCCAGACATAGATGCCGTAGCCGCCGAGATCAAGTACGTTGCCGATGGTGTCCATGGCGAGGCCCTTCAGATGCCTTCCCGGCGGGCCGGGTTGAAATCCCCGCCGACCATGGCGCCCGCCATCATCAACGCAGCCACCTTGCGGCCGGCGATCTCGGCCCGCACCCTAAGCACCAATAGTGCCAGAAAATAGGCAACGAAGCCCAGCGCCATCAGCACCAGGGGCGTCAACATGGACGGATGGATGGC
>JAPUGG010000261.1 GCA_027292975.1 Alphaproteobacteria bacterium
AGAACACCACCGGTTTGCCGCCGATCTCGCCGAACAGGAAGTCGTCCGAAGGCGCCCCGAAGGGGCTCTCGACCGCCCGCCAGCTTGGGTCGGTCAGGCCCTCGATCTCATAGAGGCCCGACCCTCCGATGATGCCGAGGACGGAGTCCCGAATCGCTGCCACCGGGAGGCCTCCCTTAGCTAATGCAGGCCCTTAGTGAAGATCAGCCCAGATTTTACGCTTGAGCGCGTACATCAGGGCGGTCAGCGCAAGCAGGAAGAGGATCACTTTGCGCCCCATGGACTTGCGCTCCTCCAGTTCAGGCTCCGCCGCCCAGGCCAGGAACGTGGTCACGTCCTTGGCCATCTGCGCCACCGTGGCCTTGGTGCCGTCCTGGTAGGCGACGGCCTCGGCCGCCAGCGGCGGCACCATGGCAATGGCACCTCCCGTGAAGGCGGCGTTGTAGAACATGCCTTCAGGCCACTTGCGTTTTGCAGGCGGTATCGGTTTGCCGTCATTGTCGACCCAATACGACTCGGGTGGCTTTTCCTTATAGTTCGTCAACAGCGCATAGAGGTAGTCGCTGCCATGGGGCTTCGCCTTGGTGATCACCGAAAGGTCCGGCGGGTAGGCGCCGTTATTGGCGGCCCGGGCGGCATTCTCGTTGGGAAACGGGTTCTTGAACTTATCAAAGGGCTTACCCTTGCGGATGAACATCTCGCCCTCATCGTTGGGGCCGCCCTGCATCTCCACGGTAGCGGCAATGGCCTTGATCTGGTCTTCGTTGTAGCCCAGCGCGGCGAGGTTTCGGTAGGCGACCTGGTTGAGCGAATGGCAGCCCGAACAGACCTCCTTATAGACCTGGAAGCCGCGTTGCTGCGCGGCCCGGTCGAAGGTACCGAAAAGCCCCTGGAAGGACCAGTCCTGGGCCTTGGGCTTGGGCGCCTCGGAAGCCGAGGTGGCGGCGGCGAAGGCGATCCCGAGGACCAGGGCCCCGAGGGCAAGGGTAAGGGCGCGGCAGGCGGGATTGATTGTCGTCATGGGTTCATTCCCCACTCTCGTCCCGGTCTCTCAGCACCGGTTCGGAGATGCTTTGGGGCAGGGGCCTGGTTGGCTCGAATTTGGCCAATAGGGGCATCAGCACCAGAAAATAGGCGAAATAATAGGTGGTCGCGATCTGGCCAAGGTGGATATATTTGAACCCCTCTATCCCGGAAAACACCGCGAGGTTGGGTGGATTGGCGCCGACCTTGCCGAGGACGATGCAAACCACCACGAATACCCAAAATAATTGCTTGGTGATGGGCCGGAAGCGGGCCGAACGCACCGGCGAAAAATCGAGCCAGGGCAGGGCGAAGAGGATAAGTATCGAGCCGAACATGGCGATCACGCCGGCCAGTTTCGCCTTCATCAGGACGATGCCGGTGAACGGAATGGCGATATCGGGCACCGAACGCAGGATCGCGTAGTACGGCAGCAGATACCATTCGGGCACGATTTCCGCCGGCGTCTGCAGCGGGTTGGCGGGCAGGTAGTTCTCGGGCTCGCCCAAGGCATTGGGGGCGAAGAACACGATTCCCATGAAGAAGATCAGGAACACGCCGAGCCCGAAAAGATCCTTGATCGTGTAATAGGGGTGGAAGGGGATCGAATCCTTTGCCGATTCGCGGTCGATGCCGAGCGGGTTGTTGGAGCCGTGGACATGCAATGCCCACAGGTGCAGGAAGATCACGCCGACGATGACGAAGGGCAGGAGGTAATGCAGCGAGTAGAAGCGCTGCAGGGTCGGATTGTCGACCGCGAAGCCGCCCCACAGCCAAGTGACGATGGCGTCGCCGATCCAGGGAATGGCCGAGAACAGGTTGGTGATGACGGTCGCGCCCCAGAAGCTCATCTGACCCCAAGGCAACACGTAGCCCATGAAGGCGGTCATCATCATCAGCAGCAGGATGACGATGCCGAGCCACCACAGCAATTCCCGGGGCGGCTTGAAGGAGCCGAAATAGAGCCCTCGGAAGATATGGATATAGACCACCAGGAAGAACATCGAGGCGCCGTTCATATGCACGTAGCGGATCAGCCAACCGTAATTGACGTCGCGCATGATGCGCTCCACCGAATCGAAGGCATGGTCCACGTGGGGGGTGTAGTTCATGGCGAGCACGATCCCCGTGACGATCAAGATCACCAGCACGATTCCGGCCAGCGAACCGAAATTCCACCAGTAATTCAGGTTCTTCGGCGTCGGGTATTCATTAAGCTCATGCTCCATGAAGGTGAAGATGGGCATCCGGTAATCGATCCAGTCCTTGGCCTGTTCGATGATGCCGGGTTTGCCGTCCGTCGACGATGCCTGAGGCGGCTCGCTGGGCGCGGTCATGGCGGGTCCTTACCTTAGCCTATGAGCAGGGTGGTCTCGTTGAGAAACTTGTATTCGGGCACTTGCAGATTCTTCGGTGAGGGGCCTTTGCGGATGCGCCCCGAAAAATCGTAATGGGAGCCATGGCAAGGGCAATACCAGCCGCCAAATTCGCCCCGGGGCTGTCCCGATTTCTGGCCTAGCGGCACGCAGCCGAGATGGGGGCAGATACCGATCAAGACCAGCCATTCGGCCTTCTTGACGCGGTCCTTGTCGGCCTGGGGGTCGGGCATCTTGGCCCCGTCGTCGGCCCGGGCCTTTTTGATCCGTTCGGGCGTGCGGCGGTCGATGAAGACGGGCTTGCCGCGCCATTTCACGGTGACCCGCTGGCCCGGCTGGATGGGCTTGATATCGAGCTCGATGGACGACAGCGCCAAGGTATCGGCCGCCGGATTCATGCTGTCCACGAGCGGCCACACGGCAAGACCGGCGCCGGCGACCCCGACCGTGACGGTGGCCAAGGTCAGGAAATCCCTGCGCGTCTGGGAATCGTCGCCGGCCGGGTCTTGGGGGGTGGGGCCCTCTGTGGTTTGTGACATGACTCAAATCCCTTTAACGTTCCACCCGGGCGGCCGGGACGGCACATCCACCGTCCCATGGGTGGCGTCGGTGGCTGTGGGTGTAATATATTATCCCAGGCAAGCAAAGTCCTAATCTGGCCGGGTAATGCTCCGTAACTCACCCCGAAAGGCCCCGGTGATGCGTGTCGCGCTTTTCCAGCCGGATATCCCGCAGAATGCCGGCGCCATCCTGCGGCTTTGCGCCTGCCTCGGCGTCGGGGTCGACATCGTCGGGCCCGCGGGTTTCGTGCTCACCGATGCCAAGCTCCGGCGCGCCGGCCTGGATTACGCCGCCCACGCGGCGCTGACCGCCCACCACAGCTGGGCGGCCTTCACCAAAGCCTTGGCGCCCGAGGCCCGTCTTCTGCTCCTGACCACCAGCGGGGATACCGATTACCGCGCCGCCGCCTACCGCGCCGACGATATTTTAATGCTGGGCCGGGAAAGCGCCGGCGTCCCCGATTTCGTCCATGCGGCCGCCCAATTGCGGCTCACTATCCCCTTGGCGGCGGGAATGCGCAGCCTTAATGTGGCGACGGCGGCAGCCATGGTGCTGGGTGAGGCCCTGCGCCAGACAAGCGGCTTTCCCGGCGACACCCCCGCACCGAGGCTGTGAAGACCCGGGCTTGCGCCGCGTTTGAACAGGTTCACGACCGATCGGGAGAAATCGCGCCTTGGCCACCGACCCCGCACTTAGACAGGACACCGCGCGCCAATGGTTCCAAAGCCTGCGCGACCGCATCTGCACCGCCTTCGAGCAATTGGAGGACGACCTCTCGGGCCCGGCGCTTAAGCTGGTGGGGGACGCGCCGGCGGGGCGGTTCCAACGCATCCCTTGGACCCGGGATGCCACGGACGGCGACGGCGACGGCGGCGGCGGCGTGATGGCGGTGATGCGCGGGCGCGTGTTCGAGAAGGTCGGCGTCAACGTGTCCACGGTGGAAGGCCGGTTCAGCCAAGAATTCGCGGCCCAGGTTCCCGGGGCCCAGACCGATCCCCGATTCTGGGCTTCGGGCATATCTCTGGTGGCCCATCTGCATTCGCCGCTGGCGCCCGCGGTTCATATGAACACGCGCCATATCGTCACCTCCAAATCCTGGTTCGGGGGCGGCACCGACATTACCCCGATGTTTCCCGAATCCCACGAAGCGCGGGCCGACGCGGCGCGCTTTCACGCGGCCCTCGAAGCCGCCTGCGACGGGGCCGATCCGGCCTATTACAAAAAATACAAGGCCTGGTGCGATGAGTATTTCTATCTGCCGCACCGCAATGAGCCCCGGGGGCTCGGCGGGATTTTTTATGACGACCTGGACAGCGGCGACTGGGATTCCGACTTCGCCTTCACCAAAGCGGTGGGGGAGGCTTTTCTCGGCTGCTATCCGCCGCTGGTGGCGGGGCGCATGAACGCCGCCTGGACCGAGGCCGAGCGCCGCCAGCAATTGATCCGCCGGGGCCGTTATGTTGAATTCAATCTGCTTTACGACCGCGGCACCCAGTTCGGACTCAAGACCGGCGGCAACGCCGAAGCGATCCTGATGTCCCTGCCGCCCCAGGCGATCTGGCCCTAGGGGATTCCACCGATCACCGCTTCGAGCCGCTCCAAACAAACGGCGCGATCGGGCGTGAAATCCTCATCGATCCACCAGGCCTCCACCCGTGCCAGCGCCTGGCCGACGCCGGGCCCCGGGGCAAGGCCGAGCCGGACCGCGTCCTCGCCCCTGATCGGCAGGTCCGGCCGCGGCCACGCCTGGGCGACCTCCAAGGCGGCGCTGAAATTGGCTTCCGACGCGGTGCCGGGGTCTTTGGCCCGTTGCTCGGCCCAGGCCAAAATCACCCTGTCGCGGAAGGTTGCCGTCCCCAGCCGGTAGATGGCGGCGCGGAATTGCCGCGGGCCCGCGTCGGGCGGGTGGGAAACCTCCGCCCCGGCCATGGCCAAAAGCCGCGCCCGCTCCTTGCGTGAAAAGCGCAGCCGCTCGGCCAACTGCCGCGCCGTGCTCCGGTCCAATTTGATCAGCGCCGCCAACCGCCGCACGGGACCGCCCGGGGCGGCGGCGGTGGTGGTCGCCTCGACCTCGGCCAGGGCTTTGAGCCGCGCGATCCATAACGGGACCGGCAAGAGCGGACCCAGCGCCCCGTGATCCGCCATCAGCTGGAACACGGCGGCGGGATCCGGCGCGCAAAGCAGACGCCTCAACTCCGCCCAGACGCGCTCGCCGGACAAGGTCGGAAGAAGATGGGCGAGCTTGCCCGCCGCGGCGAGCCCGTGCGCGTCCGCCGGGGGCTGGCCGTAATAGGCGAAGAAACGGAAAAAGCGCAGCAGCCGCAGCACGTCCTCGGTGATGCGGGTCTCGGCATTGCCCACGAAGCGCACCCGTCCCGCGGCCAGGTCCTCGAGGCCGCCGAAGGGGTCGTAAATGTCGCCGCCCTCGGTCATCGACAGCGCGTTGATGGTGAGGTCGCGGCGGGCCGCGTCCTCGGACCAGTCGTCGGTGAAGGCGATTTCGGCCCTGCGGCCATGGGTCTTGACGTCGCGGCGAAGGGTGGTGATCTCGAAATGCTCAGCCCCCACCACCGCCGTGATGGTGCCGTGCTCGATCCCCGTGGGGACCGCCTTGATGCCCGCCGCCGTCAGCAACTCGATGACCCGTTGGGGCGGTTCATGGGTGGCGATATCGATATCGCCGACCGGAAGATCGAGGATCGAATCGCGCACGCAGCCACCGACGAAGCGCGCCGCGCCGCCGTCGGCGGCCAGCGCCGACATCACCGCCCGGGTCGCGGCGGCGGTCATCCAGGATTTCGGCTCCATGCGGCGGATCGCGGCCACGGCCCCTCCCTTAAGGCATTAGCGGGTCTGCCCGGGAATCAGTTTGCCATCCTCCATATGGGGCGGAATATAGGTTCCGCCGGGCGAAGAACCGTCGTCGAACAAGACCAGCGCTAATAAGGTAACCAAGACAAGGGAAACACCGGCGCCGGCCAGGATCAACCACGGCATGTCGGCGAAGCCGGGGGGCGGGGAGGCACGCTCTCCCTTTAGGGTCCGGCGCAGCTGCAGCCAGTTCCACGCGAGATACCCCAAGGCCGGAAGGGCAAGCGGCAACAGGTAGGTAAAAAAAAGCCGGAACATGGTCCCTTGGGCTCCTAGGGCCTGGAAGGTGGGGCGGGGACATCCTCGCCGCGCCAAAGCAGCGCCAGTTTGATCAGTATACGGGCGGTGAAACCGAAGATGAACCATTCACCATAGGGGATCGCGTAGGTCGCCCGGGACCGGCCGTCGCGGCCGCGTTCCATGAATCGATGGTTGGCGGGGTCGAGGATGAAGGACAACGGGATCTCGAAAACATTGGCCACTTCCGCCGCCTGGGGCACGCTCTCGAACGGCGGCGCCAGGGCGACGATCGGCGTCACCCGGTAGTTGGAGATGGTGCCCAAGGGCTCGAGCGCGCCGAGCACGCAGAGCCCATCGGCCCCGAGGCCCACTTCCTCCTCGGCCTCGCGCAGCGCCGTGTCGACGGCGCCGCCATCGCCGTCTTCCACCCGCCCGCCGGGAAAGCTGATCTGACCGCCGTGATCGGGCAGATCGGCGTTGCGTTCGGTCAGCAGCACCGTGATCTCGTCCTCATGGGTGATCAGCGCGACCAAGACCGCGGCCGGCCGAAAGGCCACGCCGTGCTCGGCGACGCTGAGAAACCTTTCCTCGGCGCCGATTCCGAACTTGAACCCGGGCGCGTTGAAGGCCGCGTCGGGCGCCATCAGCCGGGGGCCGAGCCGCGCCCGCACCTCGTCGGGCGTCGGGCCGCTCACCCGGGCCCCTCCGGCGTCAGGCCGCTCACCTGGGCGCCTCCGGCGCCGCCGGCGTCAAGGGGAAAAACCGGCCGCCGCTCCAGACGCCCGGATGCTCGGTGCCCGCGGGGCCGGCGACGGCGAGTTCGGCCAGCTGATAATAGACCGGCCGGACGACCAGCGCCTCCATGCCGCCCGCCAGCTTGACATAGGGACGTGGGCCCGCCCGCACGATCAATGGGTGGTCGGCGCCCAGCTCCACCCATCGGTCGATATTGGTCCTAAAGCGCAGGGCCTGGGCGGCGGCGCGGCCTTGAACCTTGAGCTCGACGGCGAGGAAGGGCGCATCTTCGACCATCACCGGCACCTTTTCCACCGGGGTCTCGAGCCAATAGGCACCTTCGCCGTCACGGACCAGCACCCGCGCGAACAGTTTCACCATTTCCCGGCGGCCGATGGGCGCGCCTTCATGGAACCAGGTCCCCTTGGAGTCGATGCGAAATTCGCCTTCGATGCAGATTTCAGGTCCCGCGGCCATATTGTCGCCCATTTCCCCAAGCAAATAGGAATACCGGTACATATTGTCGTACACTAACGATAGGCACATGATGTGCCTATCGTGTCTAGACGTGCGTTGGTCTAACAGAAGCCACCCGAAGGCGACGGGCATCCGATTGCACTGACCATGAGGAGCACAGTGACCGCAATCGACAGCGAACCAGACAAACCCTTGGGCGAGGAAGACGGCAGCCGTCTTGCCGCCGATATCGAATCCCTCGGCAACCGCCTGCAAGAGGTCCGCGCCGCCATCGGCCAAGTGATCTTCGGGCAGAAGGAGGTCATCGATGAAGCCCTGATCACCATCCTTGCCGGCGGCCACGCGCTGCTGATCGGCGTTCCGGGGCTTGCCAAGACGCTCTTGGTGCAGACCCTCGGCACCGTGCTCGGCCTCGACGACAAACGCATCCAGTTCACCCCGGATCTGATGCCGGCTGATATTCTCGGCTCCGAAGTGCTCGAGGAATCCGACGCCGGCACGCGCAGCTTCCGCTTCATCCGGGGCCCGGTCTTCTGCCAGCTCTTGATGGCCGACGAGATCAACCGCGCCAGCCCCCGGACCCAATCGGCGCTGCTCCAAGCGATGCAAGAGCGCTCGGTGGCCGTCGCCGGTGTCTCTCAAGCGTTGCCCAAGCCGTTCCACGTTCTCGCCACCCAGAACCCTTTAGAACAGGAAGGCGTCTACCCCCTGCCCGAAGCCCAGCTCGACCGCTTCCTGCTGCAGATCGACGTGGGCTATCCCAACAGCGAGGCCGAACGCACCATGCTGCTGGCGACCACCGGCGCCACCGAATGCGAGGCCGGCAAGGTGCTCAACGGCAAGCAGCTGATGGCGGCCCAGCGCCTGGTGCGGCGCATGCCGGTGGGCGATTCCGTGGTTGACGCCATTCTCGCCCTGGTGCGGGCGGGACGGCCCGGCGAAGGCAACGCGGAAATCGATGAAACCGTCGCCTGGGGTCCGGGCCCCCGGGCCAGCCAGGCGCTGATGCTAGCCTGCCGCGCGCGGGCCGTGCTGGAAAGCCGGTTCGCGCCGTCGGTCGACGACGTCATGGTGCTGGCCCCTCCGGTGCTGCGTCACCGCATGGCGCTGACCTTCGCGGCACGGGCCGACGGCGTCACCATGGACCAGGTAATCGATAAACTCTGCGCGCCCCTGGCCTGAGGACTTACCTCGATGCCGTACCCCGCGTCCCAGTCTTCTTCCAGAAACCCCCACGCCATCCTACGGAGGGCGGAGGCGGCGGCCGCCCAATTGCCGCCCCTAATGGTCGCCGCCCAACGCGTCGCCAACACCGTTTGGCACGGCACCCACGGCCGGCGACGGCGCGGGCCGGGGGATACCTTCTGGCAATTCCGCCATTACCAACCCGGCGACCCCGCCTACAGCATCGACTGGCGTCAGAGCGCCAAATCGAGCTCGGTCTTCATCCGCGAAAAGGAATGGATCGCCGCCCAGTCGGTGTGGCTGTGGCGCGATGCCTCACCGTCCATGGCCTATGCCTCCAACCGCCGGCTCACCGAGAAGGTCGAGCGCGCCGATCTCCTGACCCTGGCGTTGGCGGCATTGCTGTTGCAGGCGGGCGAGCACGTGGCGCTGGCCGGCGAGGGTCGGCCCCCCGCCGCCGGGCACGGGGCGCTCGAGCGCATGGCGGCGGTGCTGAGCCGCGAGGCGTCGTTGCCGACCGATGCCCCCAATACGCCACCCATGGAACCGCTGCCGCGCTACGCCAATATCGTCCTGTTCAGCGACTTTCTCGGCCCCATGGAAGAGCTCGCCGCCACCGTCGGCACCACCACCGCAAGGGGCGTCCTCGGCCATCTGGTGCAGATACTCGACCCGGCCGAGGAATCCCTTCCTTTCGCCGGGCGGATTCGCTTCGAGGGCATGGAGGCGGAGGGATCCACCCTCATCAACCGGACGGAAAACGTCCGCCAGGACTACCGCAACCGGCTCCAGGCCCGGCGCGAGCAGATCATCGCCCTCGCCCATCATCATGGCTGGTCCTTCACCCTCCACCATACCGACCGACCGCCCCAGGAAGCGCTGCTGGCGCTCTACGGTGCGATGACGGTCCCGCGCGTGCAATGGTGAGCGGGCGCGCTAACGGACTCGGGATCGGCGCATCATGCTGAGCCTCGGCCCCTTCGCCTTTGCCGCCCCCTGGGCCCTGGTGGCGCTGGCCGGGCTGCCGCTCTTGTGGTGGCTGCTGCGGGTCACGCCACCGGCGCCGAAACTGCTGCGCTTTCCCGCCATCCGTCTGTTGTTCGGGTTGCGCCAGGATGAGCAGACCCCGGCCCGCACGCCGCTATGGCTGATCCTTTTGCGCATGGCCATCGTCACATTGGTGATCGTCGGCCTGGCCCGGCCGGTACTCAATCCGGTGGACCAGTTCGCGGCCGCCGGACCCTTGGTGCTGGTGGTCGATGACGGCTGGGCCGCGGCACGGGGATGGCCGCAGCGGGTTGCCGCCATGGACGCGCTGATCGCGCGCGCCCAGCGGGCTGGAAAGCCGGTGATCGTGGTCACCACCGCCCCACCCGCCACCGGCGGGCCGTTGACGCCATCCAAGCTGCTCACCGCGGGCGCGGCGCGTTCCCTGGTCCAGGCCCTCCAGCCCAAGCCGTGGCCGGTGGCGCGGGACAAGGCTCTGGCCGCGCTCGAGGACCTGAAGTTCGACAACCCCGCCAACGTCATGTGGATCACCGACGGTATCGAGGACGGCAACGCCAAGGACTTCGTCAACAGCCTGACCTTCCTCGGCCCGGTTACGGTGATGGACGACGCGCCGGGCAAGGGCGCGCTGGCCCTGCCGCCGCCCGGCACCACCGCGGGCCGCCTGACCGGTCGGCTTATCCGGCCCAAGGCAGGGAAAGCGGAGGCCTTCTGGCTGCGCGGCACCGACGAGCGCGGTCGGGTGCTGTTGCGCCAGAGGATCGAGTTTACCGCCGGGGCGCGCACCGCCCGGACCGTGCTGCCCTTGCCCTCCGAGTTGCGCAACCGGCTGACCCGCCTTGAAGTGGAGGGCATCGCCTCGGCCGGCACCGTGGCGCTGTTGGACGAACGTTGGCGGCGCCGTCCGGTCGGCATCGTCACCGCCGCCACCGACAAGGCCCAGACCCGGCCTCTTCTTTCGGAGATTTTCTATCTCGACCGGGCACTGGGTCCCTATGCGGAACTGCGCAAGGGTCCGGCGCGGACCTTGCTGGCACGGCGGCTGGCGGTCCTGGTAGTGGCCGACGGTTCGATCCTCACCCCGCCCGACCGCCAAGCGGTGGAAGATTGGATGGCGCGGGGCGGCACCGTCCTGCGCTTCGCCGGGCCGCGCCTGGGCCAGAAGACCGACAGCCTCACGCCGGTGGCCCTGCGCGCCGGCAACCGCGCGCTCGGCGGCGCCATGTCGTGGACCAAGCCCGCGCGCCTGGCCCCGTTTACCGCCGATTCCCCCTTCGCCGGCTTGACGGTGCCCAAGGATGTCGTGGTTTTCCGTCAGGTGCTGGCCCAGCCGACTCTCGATCTCCCCAACCGGACTTGGGCGCGGCTGGCCGATGGGACGCCCCTGGTGACGGCCGTCGACAAGGGCCGGGGACGGCTGATCCTGGTCCACACCACCGCCAATACCGAATGGTCCAACCTGGCCATTTCCGGCCTCTTCGTGGAAATCCTGCGCCGGGTGGTCAGCCTCAGCCAGGGCGTCTCGGGCGCCCACCGCCGGGCCCTGCCGCCGGTCACTTCCCTCGATGGATTCGGACGGTTCACCGACCCGCCGCCCGCCGCCCAGCCGCTGGCCGCCGACGCCGACGCCAACGCCGAGACCGGCGCACCGGGTAAGCCGGGCGCGGGCCCAGCGCGCCCGAGAGTGGGGCCGACCCGGCCGCCGGGTTTCTACGGCAACGACACCGCCCGCGTCGCCCTCAATCTCGCGGCCGGAATCAAGCAACTGACCCCCATCGGCGATCTGCCCGCGGGCGTCAAGACGCTGGCGATGACGGCTCCCAAGGAAACCGATCTCAAGGCGGTTCTCCTGGCGTTCGCCTTGGGATTGTTGATCCTCGACCTCTGGATCGGCCTCATCCTCAGGGGATTGGCGCCGGAGTTCTGGCCCTTCCTGCGCGCCCCCGGCGAGGGCGATGCCGCGTCGGCCCGCGCCGCCCTCGCCGCCGCGATGATGGCGTTTGCCGCCGCCGCGGCCTTGGCCGTGTTCGCCGCCGGACCCGCCCAGGCCCAAGGCAAGGCAAGCTCGGTGACCGACGCCCAGGCCATGGACGCCACCTTCGATACGCGGTTGGCCTACGTGCGGACAGGCGATTCCCGGGTCGACGAGGTGTCCCGGGCCGGGCTCATCGGGCTGTCCCAGACCCTGCGCACGCGGACATCGGTGGAGCCCAAGGCGCCGCTGTCGGTCGACCTGGAGCGCGACGAGCTGACCTTCTTCCCCTTCCTCTACTGGCCGATTACCGCCGCCCAGCCGTTGCCGAGCCGGGCCGCCAGGGACAAGCTGGCCAGCTACCTGAGAACCGGCGGCATGATCCTGTTCGACACCCGCGACCAGGGGTCCGGGGGCCTCGGCATGCCGGAGGGATTGGTCCCTTCGGCTCCCAGGGCGGTCAAGCTGCGCCGCATCGTCGAGGGCCTGCAGGTGCCGGCCCTGATCCCGGTGCCCCGGGGGCACATCCTGACCAAGGCGTTTTACCTCCTCAAGACGTTCCCGGGCCGCTGGACCGGCGGCCAAGTGTGGGTCGAGAAAGAGGCCGGCCACGCCAATGACGGGGTGTCGTCGGTGATCATCGGCTCCAACGATTTCGCCGCCGCCTGGGCGGTGGACGGCGCCGGCCAGCCCCTGTATCCGGTGGTGCCCGGCGGCTCGCGCCAGCGCGAGATGGCCCACCGGTTCGGTGTTAACTTGGTAATGTACGCGCTAACCGGCAATTACAAGTCGGACCAGGTGCACGTGCCGGCGATCCTGGAAAGGCTCGGGCAATGACCCGTCACGGCGGCGCATGGAGCCCGGAGGGCCGGGGCTGATGGACGCCAGCACCCAGATCATTTTCGCGCCGCTCCTGTCCTGGGCCCTGATCGGCAGTTTCGCCGTCGCCGCCGCGTTGGCGATCCTTTACGCCGCTTGGCGCCGCGCCCGGGGAACCGGGCTCAGGGCGCTGGCCATCGCCACCCTCCTCGCCCTCCTCGCCAACCCGTCGATCAAGCAGGAGCGCCGCGAACCGCTCCCCGACATCGCCGTAGTGGTGGTCGACGAAAGCCCCAGCCAAGGCATCGGGTCGCGCCGCATGCAAACGGAATCCGCGCTCGACCATATTCGCGCGCGCCTCGCCAATGACAAGTTTATCGAACTGCGCGTGGTGCGCGCGGGCAAGCCGAAGCCGATCGCCCAGGCGGCGGCCGGCGCCGAGACCAAGATGCCCCGCGACCGCGGCACGCGTCTGTTCGAGGCGCTCGCGCGGGTCATGGGGGATATCCCGCCCCAGCGCTTCGCCGGCGCCGTGTTGATCACCGACGGGCAGATCCACGACGCGCCGAAGGAGGCTTCGGGCCTCCCCTTCCAGGGACCGTTGCACGGGCTGTTGACGGGCACCCGCAACCTGCGTGACCGGCGCCTGGTGGTGGAGCAGGCGGCCGGCTTCGGCATCGTCGGCGAAGAGGCGCTGCTCACCCTCAAGATCGTCGAATCGGGCGGCGGCGGCGGCCGCGCGCGGGTCACCATCACCCGGGACGGCAGCGACCGGCGGGAGCTCGATCTCGGCATTGGTTTCAGCCATACCTTGGAGCTTTCGGTGGCCCATGCCGGGCCCAATGTCTACGAGGTCGCCGTGGCGCCGGCGGCGGGCGAGTTGACCCTGGCCAATAATCGGGCGGCGGTGGTCGTCAACGGCGTCCGCGACCGGCTCCGGGTGCTGTTGGTGTCGGGCCTGCCCCATGCCGGCGAACGGGTCTGGCGCAACCTTCTGAAGGCCGACCCGTCGGTCGACCTGGTCCATTTCACGATTCTGCGCCCGCCCGACAAACAGGACGGCACCCCGGTCAACGAGCTGTCCCTGATCGCCTTCCCCACCCGCGAACTGTTCGAGGAAAAGCTCGAGGATTTCGACCTCATCATCTTCGACCGCTACCACCGCCGGGGGGTGCTGCCGGTGATCTATCTCCGCAACATCGTCAAATACGTGCGCGACGGCGGCGCCATTCTGGAAGCGGGCGGGCCGGCCCTGGCCACGCCGCTCGGCCTGTTCCGCACGCCGTTGCGCGATATCCTGCCCCTGGCGCCGACCGGCACCGTGCTCACCGGCGGCTTCCGGGCGGAGATCACTAAGGTCGGCCGCCGCCATCCGGTGACCGCCAACCTGCCGGGCGCCCGGGGCAAGGGTCCGACGGCTTCGAAGCCCGCATGGGGGCGGTGGTTCCGGCTGGTGGAAACCGAGGCGCGGCGCGGCGTCGTCGTCATGAAGGGCAAGGACGGCAAGCCGGTGCTGGCGCTGGACCGGGTCGGCAAGGGGCGTATCGCCCAGCTGCTGACCGATCAGATCTGGCTCTGGGCCCGGGGTTTCGACGGCGGCGGCCCCCAGGCGGAATTGCTGCGGCGCACGGCGCACTGGCTGATGAAGGAACCGGACCTCGAGGAAGACGATCTCAGGGCGGTCATCCAGGGCACGCGCCTGACCGTCACCCGGCGCAGCCTGAAGCGGGACGAGAGCCCGGTCACCTTGCGCATGCCGGGGGGGGAGACCCGCGCGCTAAAGCTCACCGACCGCGGCGACGGCCGGGCCACCGGCGCGCTCTCGATTACCGAGCCGGGCCTCTACCGCATCACCGAGGCGGGCGGCAAGCGGGTTGTTTATGCCGCCGCCGGAACCCTCAACCCCCTCGAATTCTCCGACGTGACGACCTCGGACAAGGTGCTGGCGCCGCTCGCCAAGGCCACCAAGGGCGGCGTATTTTGGGCCGTCGACGGGCTGCCCGATATCCGCCGGCCCGGACCCGGCCGGGCGCTGGCCGGCCGGGGATGGCTGGGGTTCAGGGCCAATGGGGATTACGTGGTGCGCGGGGTCGACGAGACTCCGTTGCTGCCGGTGCTGTTGGCCCTGGCGCTGGCGCTCGCCACCATGATCGGCGCCTGGCGCCGGGAAGGCAACTAGCGCCCCAGGTGCCGCGGGCCGACGGCGGAAGCCTTCGGCCCGCATGAATATGGAGGGAAACCGACCATGTCCGACCCGGCTTACCAACCCACCCCCCTGATCCCCGCCCTGGCACGGATCTACCGGCCGCTCGACCGCTTCGCCTGGGGCGCCTTGCGCTTCGTGGCCGGCGCCTGGCTGGTCCCCCACGGCGCGCAGAAGCTGTTCGGCTGGTTCGGCGGGCACGGCTTGGAGGCGACCTCCGCCGGTTTCGCCAAGATGGGCTTCGAGCCGGGATGGCTGGTGGGACCGCTGGTGGGGGGAACCGAGTTCTTCGGCGGCATCCTCATCGCCATCGGCCTGTTGACCCGGCCCGCCGCCCTGGCGGCCATGATTCTGCTCTTGGTCGCGGCCGTCGAGGTGCACCTGGCCCACGGTTTCTTCTGGGGTAACCGGGGCTACGAGTACCCGCTCCTGTGGGCCGTGCTGTGCGCCACCATTACCGTCCGCGGCGGCGGCCCGCTGTCGGTCGACCGCGCCTTGGGCAAGGAATTCTAAAACCGAGTTGATCGGATGGCATTTTTCGAAAAAACTCTGTATTCAACCGTTTGGTTGAATAAGCAACTATTTGGATAAAGGGGCCGCGCCCGCCCCTTCAGGCCACCGCCTGGGGCTCGACGGATACGCCCGCCGCGGCGAGGGCATCCCGGCCGATGTGGTCGAGGTGGAAGGACCGGACAGCCATGGTTTCGGCGAGCACCTCGAGGATCCGCTCCTGGTGTCGGGCGCCCTTGGCGTGCTCGGACAGGATCTTCAAGGTCATGTCGCCGTGCCCGCCCGACGAATAATCGGCGGCTTCGGCGGCCGACCAATGGGCGAGCGCTTCCTCGGGCAGGCCAAGCGGCCTGAAAACGGCGCGGTTGTTGGGGAGGCAGTTGCCGAGCTTGAGCACCAGGGGGCCGCGCGCCGCCTCGAGCCCGGCGACCGCGGCGAAGGCTTCCAACCAGGGCCAGGCCCGCGTCGCGCGCTCCCAATAGGCCAGGGCCAGCTTGGTGTATACGCGGCCCTGGTAGTTGTAGATGACGTCCCGCTCGAGCCCCAGCGCCACCCCGAAATCGACCAGGCTTTCGTAATGGCCGTTCTCGACCTCCGGGTCGGTGACCTCTTCGACATACATGTTTTCGATCATGTAGGCGCGCGCCGACAGCGACGGGCAGTTGGCGACCATGGAACCGAACCAGCGCGGAAAGTGATTGGCGAATACCGCGTGTTCCAGCGCATAGACCTTGGCGCCTTCGATGCACATGTGGTGGGAGATGAAGGTTTCGTAGGCGGTGTGGTTTTTCCAGCGGTGCTCCCAGATGGTCCGGGCCATGCGCTGTTCGAAATCGTCCCGTGAGTTCATTGTCGTCCTCCGGCGAATAGGGGCGCTAAGCTACCTTTGCGGCTTCCAGTGAAATGCCCGAAGCCTTGAGCGCGTCGCGTCCGATGCAGTCGAAATGGTACCAGCGCACCTGGGTGGTTTCCTCGATCACCTGGAGAACCCGCGCTTGGCTGTCCTCGTCATCGGCGTATTCGGCGAGAACCTTGAGGGTCATGTCGCCATGGCCGCCCTCGTGGAAATCGGCGGCTTCCCCCGCCGACCAATGGGCCAGGGCAGACGCGGGCAGGCCCAAGGGTTCCCAGGTCGCGCGGGTGAGCTTGTTGACCGCCCCGATCTTAGATACCGCCGGGCCGCGCGCGGCTTCCAGGCCGCAGACCGCGGCGAAGGCCTCGATCCAGGGCCAGGCCCGGGCGGCGCGCTCCCAATAGGCCAGCGCCATGCGCGTATAGATCTGGCCCCGGTGGCTGATGACGGCGTCCCGCTCATGGCCCAGCGCCACCGCGAAATCCACCATGCTCTCGTAATGGCCGGTGGTGATGGTCGGGTCCTCGACCTCTTCCACGTACATGTTGTCGATCATGTATTGGCGCGCGCCAAGATGCGGGCAATTGCCGATGATGGAGCCGAACCAGCGGGGGAAATGATCGGCGAACACGCAATGCTCGAGGGCGAAGACCGC
>JAPUGG010000262.1 GCA_027292975.1 Alphaproteobacteria bacterium
GCACCGCCGCCACCGTACGGCTCGAACTCACCAACCTGAACGGCGCTCGATATACAGACATGTTCACGCTGCTCGAAGTCGATGGCGAATGGAAAATCATGAGCAAAGTGTTCCATCTGCATTCCTGACAAAGCGACGCGAGGTACTCCGGTATTCCCGTTCACTCCATTGCCGCCTGATTTCCGACTTCCCTCCACCCGCCAATTGGGAGAACTAAAATGTCAAACCGAACGGAAACCGTCCTCATCACCGGCGCGTCGACCGGCATCGGATTTGCCGCCGCCCGTACCTTCCTCGACCATGGCTACAACCTGGTCCTCAACTCCAAGGACCCCGGGAGGCTTGAGGCCGCCTACGAGTCCCTGGGACGGCCGGACAACGCCGTGCTCGTCGCCGGCGACGTCAGCGACAAGGCGATCGGACAACGGATGGTCGACGCCGCGCTCGAGAAATTCGGCCGCGTCGACGTGCTGGTCAACAACGCCGGCGTGTTTTCGCCCAAACCCTTCCTCGATGTCGAGGAGGCGGACCTGGACCGCTACTACGCGATCAACCTGAAGGGCACCTATTTCACCAGCCAGGCCGCGATACCCGCCATGCAGTCCCAAGGCGGCGGCGCCATCATCAACGTCGGTACGGTGCTGGTGAACCATGCCGTCGGCGGTTTTCCGGCGACTGCGGCGGTCGCCAGCAAGGGCGCCGTTCATGCGCTGACGCTGCAACTGGCGGCCGAGTTCGGTAAAGACAATATCCGCGTTAGCACCGTTGCGCCGGGGATCGTCCGCACCCCCATCCACGCCCGGAACGGCATCGAAAACGTCGATGATCTGGCCGGTTTGTCTCTGCTCGACCGTGTCGGCGAGGGCGAGGAGGCGGCCGACGCCATCCTCCATCTGGCCGCGGCCAAATTCACCACGGGCGTCGTCTATCCACTGGATGGCGGGCATACCGCCGGCCATCACTTCGCCTAAAAGGCCTTCTAGATACGCCCTCCGACGAGGACACGCAGAAAGGAGATACGGATTATGCAATTCTCATCCACTCCAGTCCTAGTGGCTATCGAACTCGGTTTCGTGGCCGTATTGGCATGGCGGTCCGGTCAGCTCGCTCGTGAGCGGTACGATGTGTGGTCGGTCTATGTGTACCTCACGTGGGTGGCGGCTTACGGCGTCGTAACCAGCATTCTCGGTGCCCGCGGAGTTTACGTCTCCGAAGATCTCCTCAAATGGTTGCCGGGATTATGGCTGCAGTTGATCACGGTCGCGGTCTGCGTAGGACCTGTCGTCCTCTTTAAGGGCTTACGCAACAGCCTACGGCGGATCGTGGATGGCACGCCCTGGCATTGGTTCGCCTATTTCCATGGGCTTAGGATTGCCGCACTGGGAACCGCCTATAAAACGATAACAGATGAGTTTCCGGCCTATTTCGAGATTTTCATCGGCATCCCGGATTTACTGTTCGGCCTCTCGGCCCTGTGGATGGCTGCGAAGGCCAAGCGTGGTGCCATAAGTGCAAAGAGCTTCTTGGTTTGGAATCTGGTGGGCGCGTTGGTGATCGTCCCGGCCGCGCCGATTCTCTTACAACTGGGACTACCCGGCCCCTTACAATTATTTACTGGTTTGCCGGACGCTCGTGCGGTTTTCACCTTCCCGATGTCGATTGCGGCGATAGTCGGTGTGCCGCTGTTTGTACTGATCAATCTTTGGGTCGCTTGGTGCCTTTGGGAAAAAAGAAGGGCCGGTGTTGGAAAAACGGCCTCATTTTTGCGGGCATCGTGATGAAGACCCCTAATCGGCCAACGGTCAGGCCGGGGCCGTCTTCAGGCGCATGACGTAAACGTAAAGCGCGCCGACGATCATCAGGTTGATGATCCCGACGATCGTTGCGTTGGCGTAGGAAACCACATAAGACCCGCTCAGGTCGAAGAACACCCCGCCCTGGTATCCGCCGATGCCCATGCCGACCCACGCCAGGAAGAAAACGACACCCGTCGCAACGCCGCGCATGTGAAGTGGCGTCAGTTCACGGACGCAGACCGTCAGGCCGGTCATCACACCGCCGAAGAAGAAGCCGAAAGCAACGGCCAGGGTGTAGAAAGAGGCGACCGAGTCCATCTGGCTGAACCAGAAGATGAACACCGTTTGGCCGAAAGAGGACAGCCAATAGGAGCGGATGCCGCCGATATGATCGGAGAGTTTCCCGAAGAAGATGCGTCCGAAAAACCCGGCGACATACATCAACAGAATCACGGCGGCGGCTTCTTCTGCGCCGAGGCCCGCGTCCTGGGCGATGGCCACGGCATGGACCATAGCCGTCCCCATGCAGGCGCAGCAGAAAACCGACGCCACGCCGATCCAGGATACCGCCAGCTTCGGCGGCACCGGATAGGCCTCGTCATGATCGGCCGGACTGGCGGCGCGCGAGGCGGCTCTGGCCTCTTCGAAGCCGGGCGGGTTTCTCACCAACAGCGCCAGCGGCACCATCACGACCAGGGTAACGAGGCCGAGGGTCGTGTAGGCGTCGCGCCAGCCGGAGGCAGAAATCATATACCCGGAAAGGAAAGGGACGAAGCCCTGTCCCAGCGCCCGGCCGGCGGTGGCGAGACCAATCGCCAGGCCCTTGTTGCGGTTGAACCAATGGCCGATATTGGCGAGCAGCGGCACGTCCAGGGACGAAGACCCGAAACCGCCCATCAGGCTATAAAACAGGTAAAACTGCCAAAGCGCCGACTGGGTGGAAAGCAGCAACAAGGAAACGCCGAGGCAGATCAACCCGCCAAACACCACCCGGCGGGTGGAATAGCGGTCCGCGAGATGGCCCATGACGATGCCGCCGATCCCCATGGCCAGCGCGCCCGCCATATAGCCGAACGAGGTTTCGCCGCGCAGCCATCCGAATTCGGCGATGAGGGGTTTGAGGAAGGCGGAGATCGAAATCAACGCCCCGGCCCCCATGCCCATGAGGACCGATCCCACCACCACCATGACCCACCCATAGCGGTGTTCGA
>JAPUGG010000263.1 GCA_027292975.1 Alphaproteobacteria bacterium
GCAAGGCGGCCCTTTCGGTCGGGATTCTATTTCTCGCCGTCATCCTGGGGGTATCGGCGATCATCGGGATCGACCTCAGGGAAATCGAGCAGGTCGCCCGGAAGACCCAGGACGTCGACATGCGCGACGTGATCTCCCAGCATCGGCGCGCCCTCGCTAGCGAAACGCTGCGCCGCCTCGCCAAGCAGGTGATCGAGCGGGGATAGAAGGAACTGCGCGATCAGGCCCTGGACCAGGCAACGGGTTTGGCGGCCAGCCTTGCCAAGGGCACCTCTGCCCAACAGCAGAACCAGATCGCCGGTGCGCTTGCCGCCATAGAGGCGGCCCATGGCCACGCCGAGAAGGCGCATAAATTCGACGTCGAAATTTCGAAGCAACTGGTCCAGGCAGACAGGATCGTCAAGGAAACCGACGACAACGTCGCCTCCATCGCCGGCGATTCGACAGACCAAATGCGCGGCCTCATCAAGGGCATCGCCAAGGCGAGCAAGGCCGAGTTGACCATCGCCAGCGGTGAAATGGGCACCCTGTTCCAGGTCAGTACCGTATCCCAGGGAATTCTGACGACGCTGCGCAAGAACCGCATCCTTCTAGATTCCGCGCAGCGGGCCGATGATCCCAAAGTCATTGAAGGACTGGCCAATCGGTTCGCCGCCGTCCACCGGCGCGTGCTTGCGCTGCTGGAAAACCTGCCCGGGACCGGTGGTGACTTTGAATATCTGCCCGAAATGATCGAGAATTTTGGAAAGGCCACAAAGGTGTTCACGCTGCGCGGGGACATCCTTCATGAACAGACCAATGCGGCCGCGAAGAGCGCGGCGGCGGAAGAAATCCTCGCTCGCATTAGCAAAACGATTTCCTCCGGCGCGGCGGAGACTGCCGTGCGCAGCATCGACGCCATTACCGACAAGGCCAGGAATATCGAGTTGGTCGCGGCGGGGGCGCTGGCCTTCACCCTTCTGTTCACCGTGGTAACCGGATGGATCGGGCGCCGGGAACTGATTATTCCGCTGGCGCGCGCGAGTGCCGTTCTGAAAGAACTGAGCGCCGGCAATATGGACGCCAAGATGAAGCCTGCCCGGCTTGCCGAGCTCGAATCGGTGCGCGAAGCCACGGATAGCTTCCGCACCGCGCTCGCCAACGTGGAACGCATGGCCGCCGAAAAGCAGGAAAGCCACGCTCAGGAGGAAAAAGCGGCGGCCATGACACAACTGGCCGACAGCTTCGAAAGCAGCGTCAAGGGTGTCGCCGACGCCCTGCTGGATTCTTCCAACACCCTGAAAAGTAACGCCGATCAGATGGCTTCGACCGCTGGGAGCATGTCGGGTCAGTCACAATCGGCGGTCGCCGGCATGCAACAGAGCACCGCCAACATGCAGACGGTCGCCTCGGCTACGGAAGAGTTAACGGCATCGATAGATGAGATCGGACGCCGCGCCGACCATTCCACGGAAATTGCTCGAACCGCCATGATGGGCGCCGAAGAAGCCACCGAAACGATTAAGGATCTGGCGAGCGCCGGGGATTCGATCGCGAGTTCCATTGGCCTGATCCAGGACATCGCCAATCAAACCAATCTTCTGGCCCTCAACGCGACGATCGAGGCGGCCCGGGCCGGTGAGGCGGGGAAAGGCTTTTCCGTCGTCGCCTCGGAAGTAAAATCACTGGCCGGCCAGTCGGCGAACGCGGCCGAGGAGATTTCGTCCCAGGTCCAACACATACAGTTGGAGACAGGCAAAACGGTGGAAGTCATTCAGCATATCACCGGCGTCATCGAGGAGATCAGCGCCATTACCGGGGAAATCGCCGATTCCGTCACCGAGCAGAACAAGGCCACTCAGGAAATCAGCTCGAACTTGCAGGAAATCGCGCAAGATGCGGCACAGATCTCATCGGATATGGGCGAGGTCAATAGCGCCGCATCGGAAAGCGGCGAGGTCGCCAACGAGGTCCAGAGCGCTGCCGCGCACCTCTCCCAGCTCTCGAATTCCCTCCGCAGTGAGGTCGACAAATTCCTTGCGGAAGTGCGATCCGCATAGCCGTCCGGCTACCTGCTTCGCTCCGACAAGGCCATAGCACCTGTGGCTCCCTGTTCCTTCTTAAAACCTGGATTCTCTGAGTACTACGGCTTTCACCCTGGCCTGACCCCTTGAAATTGGTCAATGAGGATCGGTAGAACCGGATCGAATCGAAGGAGGTTTGGAACTCGCTGAAACGGTACACCGCCCGCAACCGATCGATGTGACAGGTGAGCCGTTCCGTGGCCTGGAGGGGGCCGCCGGGATTGGTGAATTCAGTCCTCGTCCGGTTCGGTGTAGTAATGTGTTTCATACATGATGCATCCCTTTTCGGACTTGAACGGTCCGTGAAACACGCCCGGCGGCCGGCAGGCATAAGTGGGGGCAAAGAACTGTTTGCCGCCGTCGCCGTTTTGGTCGTTGCCGACAATAAGATCGCCCTCGAAGAGAAAGACTTCCTCCCAATGGTCATGAATGAAGGGTTCGGTTGAATAACAACCGGGTTCGATCCTGAGAAACCGCGTCCGGCTGCCCGTTTTGCGGTCTTCGTCCAGGTCGCTGGTCAGCACTTTTTGCTTGATGCCTTCGGGGTAGCCGTTTGGCGTTTCCCACCCCTCGTCCATATCGAGATTAATGAACTCGATATGCGGTTTACCTTTGCCCATGATCCATCTCCCCAGTTCAAATCCTTGACCAACTAAACTTCGGCAGGCAGTGCGTCGACCCGATAATTACACGTAATCCGCCGGCCGCGCACGGGATCGAACAACTCCGCCTCGAAGGCTTGCGCCGGCCGCACCGCGCCTTTCACCGCAAGGGTTCCGCAAAACATCAAGGTTCCCGGCTCAAGAACCTTTGTTTGCGGCGAATAAATTTGGATAAGCGCGTCGGGCGGCAACATATTGGCGACCGTGCCCTCTTGGTAGCTTTGCCTGTCTTCCCCGTCACGCAAGCTCGAGCGCAAGATCAATTCATCCCAATGATCCGCGACATCCTCGAAACGCCATAACTCGGCGCCGATGGGCTTGGCGCACATCTGCTTGGAAACCGCGATATCATAGGCTTCCACCTTGCGGTCGGTATGATCGGAACCGACGCCAACCCATAACCCGTCCTTTAACGCCAGGAGAAAAAATTCGACTTCACCGCTCGACGCCGTGCCGAGCACTTGGATCGCGCCCGCCGTGGTCAGCTGGCCGACGGAGACCCGGTAGAAACACGGTATTTTGTTCGGCCTGGCTATGCCGATCGCCTCCAGTTCGGCGATATGCTTTTCCACAGCGTGCTTATCCCGGCCGGTCCAACCGGCAATGACGAGACGGTCGATTTCGACACTTTTGTCTTCGGTTGCATCGATGCCGGTGAAACGAAACTCAAAACTTGGCGATGGATTCATCTGTCCTCACTCTCATTCGCGTATTGTAAACCGCTCGGTTGACGACCACCCGCATTAGACGGCGGCGGGGGGCGGCGCGGGACGACCGAGGATCATGTCCGAGCCTTTCTCCGCGATCATGATGACGACCGCGTTCAGCGCCCCGCCCACGAGGTCGGGGATAACCGATGCGTCGACCACGCGCAGCCCTTCCGTGCCATGGGGTCTCAGTTCCCCATCGACGACGGAATTCCCGCCAACGCCCATGGCGCAGGTCGCGCAGGGGTGATGCGCCGTCTGCGATATCCTCCGGTTATAGCCATCGATATCGTCGTCGCTTTGCACGCCGTCGCCGGGGCCACGCTCCTCGCCGCGGAACGGATCAAGCGGCGCCTGGCGGGCGATGTCGCGGGCCAGCTTGACGCCGTCACGGAGCCCGCGGATGTCGGCCTCGGCGGCCAGGAAGTTCTGAACAATGCGCGGTGGTTCGTGTGGATCGGCGGAGGCCAAGGTGATCCGGCCCCTGCTTTCGGGATGGAGCAGGACGGGTCGAACCATAAGGGCGTCCTCCCAGCCCGGCGCGATCCCCGGGAACCAGGGCGCCGCCCCGGGGGGGAGGGAGCGGAACAGGAAATGGATATCGGGCGCTTCCAAGTCGGGCCGGGTCTTGAGAAATGCCATTATTCCCGCGGGCAGGGTCGTGGCGGGACCGGTTCCGGTGAGATACGCCCGTGCCATGTTGAAAAGAAGGCGGTCCCAACGCAAGTGCCGCCGGAACGGACCCGGCTCGAGGCGCTTATACCAAACGACGGAGGAAACGTGATCCTGAAGGTTGCCCCCGACCCCCGGCAGATCCAAGGTGACGTCGATGCCATGGCTGCGCAGGTGATCCGCGGGGCCGATGCCCGACAGCATCAAAAGCTGTGGCGAGTTGATGGCACCCCCGGAAAGGATCACCTCCTTCGACGCCCGGGCGAGTGTGGTATTTCCACCCCTCTCGTAGGCCACGCCAACGGCACGCTTGCCTTCCATGACGATGCGGGTCGCCAGGGCGCGCGTCAATACCTTGAGGTTGGGGCGGGCCCGGGCGGGGTTGAGGTAGGCACCGGCCACGGTGCAACGCCGACCATTTTTTATGGTGTTCTGAATCCGCGCGAAGCCAACTTGGTCGGCACCGTTGAGGTCCTGGGTGATGGGTTGCCCGGCGGCGCGGGCGGCCTCCAGCCAGGCGTCCCAAATGGGGTCCTCGGACCGCGAGCGTTCGATATGGAGCGGGCCCGAACCGCCGCGAAATTCGTCTGCGCCGCCCTCCCAGGCTTCCAGGCGCTTGAAATAAGGAAGCACATGGCTGAAGGACCATTGGCTAAGGCCGTAACCGGCCCAACGATCGTAATCCGCCACCTGGCCGCGGGCGTACCCCATGGCATTGGTGGCCGACGAACCGCCCAGCACACGGCCGCGCATGACCTCGATCCTGCGGCCATTCATGGCCGGTTCGGGCTCGGTGTCGTAGCCCCAGTCGAGCAGCCGGTCCGACCAAAGCTTGCCGACGCCCAGCGGCACGTGAATGAGGGGATTGAGATCGCGGCCACCCGCCTCAAGCAGGAGAACCCGTGCCTCGCCATCCTCGCTCAGCCGGGCAGCCAGCACACAACCCGCCGAACCGGCGCCGATCACGACGTAGTCGAACTCCATAAATGCTCCCCCGGGCATGGTCAGGTCGGTCGAATGTTTCGACCGCCCAAGCTTGAACGGCGCGGCACCTCAAAATGCACGACATCCATTTCAAATTCTATCGCAGATGGCTTGTCGAATGAACTTGAACGGAGGCAACGGAAGATTCCGGCGGAGCAGCGATTTGGTCAAGACTCTGGCCCTTGGCGCCCATGCGGTGCTGACCGGGCGGGCAACCCTCTACGGGACCTCGGTGGCCGGACAGGCGGGCGGCGAAAAGGCCCTGTCCATCCTGGCGACCGAGTTCGAGAAGACCATGGCCTATGTGGGCTGCCGCACCGTTGCCGAGCTTAGCGACGATATCTTCGCACGGCCCCGGTCCAATTAGAACGCTCCTGTATCCTCTGGGGACCAACGCGCGGCCCCAAAGGACGGTTGATCCCCCGCCATGATGGCGAGGATGGGCTGCACTTCAACGTTGCCTTGAATAATTTGGCCAAGTCGCCCAGACTGCTTTTCGAGGTTCAAGGGGGCCGCCGAGGGGACCGGTCCCCTACTTTTTGCCCGCACTAGACCATGTCCTGGGAGCGCAGCCATGCCCGACTACTCCGAGCTCAAGACCATGGCCAAGCGAGACCGTTTGCGGACCATTGGCGGGCTGGAACGCCTTCGGGCACAACTCGATACCGAGATTCCCCAAAAGACCCGCGACGCGACCCTCGTGCTGGGGACATGGAACATCCGCAACTTCGACGACAACCGTTTCATGAACGGCGAGAGAACCACCGAGGACCTGACCTACATCGCCGAGATTATCGCCCGGTTCGATATCCTGGCGGTCCAGGAGGTGTGCGACGATCTTACCCCCCTCCTTAAGGTGATGGAAATGCTGGGACCCGACTTCGATTTCATCGTGACCGACGTGACCGAGGGCCGGGGCGGTAACCGCGAACGGCTCGGGTTCATTTACGACCAGAGCAAGGCCGCGTTCCAAGGGGTCGCCGGGGAACTGGTTCTGCCGGACAATCTGCAGATCGTCGATGAAGGCAAGAAGCGGCAGTTTTCGCGGACACCGTTCATGTGCTCGTTCCGCTCGGGCTGGTTCAAATTCATGTTCTCCACCGTCCACATCTATTTCGGGTCGCCCTCGGGGCCGAAATATGAGCGCCGGGTGAAGGAGATCGGCAGGGTGGCGAGCTTCCTCGCCAAGCGCGCCAAGGACGACGACCGCAACCATATCCTGGTCGGCGATTTTAATATCGTGAAGTCGGGGAGCAAGGGCCACAACGCGTTGAAGCGGCGCGGTTTCCAGGTCTTCCAGAACAGGTTGGGCAGCAACAAGGACCAGACTAAGTTCTATGACCAGATCTCGTTTCGGGTGCGGGAGAACGAGCTCAGCTTCGTGGAGTCCGAGCGCGCCAGGGGGGTCCTGCAAATCTTCGACAGCATCTACCGCGAGGATGATTTCCCCGCCTATCAAGATGCCCTTAAAAAAACGGTGAACGTAAAGATCGCGAAGATCCAAGGTGAGATCGCGGAGCAACAGGCGAAGCTCGCGAAAGCCGGTTCGGCGAGCACCAAGAAAAGGCTCCGGACGTCGATTGCGAAAAAGAAGAAAGGCATCACCGGCTGGAAAGCGCACCTCGCCAGCGAAGCCAAGCTCAAGACTTACTACCTCAAGGAATGGCGCACCTTCCATGGCAGCGACCATCTGCCTTTGTGGGTCGTGCTCGAGATCGACTTCAGCGGCGCGTACCTGGAGCACCTGAAGACCATCTGAAGCGAATTTGGTGACCGCCGCGTTACAAGCCGCCACCGGCGCCGCCCGTCCCTACTGAATATCTCGTCCGGGATCGTCCACTGGTCCGGTCTTCTCGATCATTTTGGATGCCGACAAATTGGGCTAGAACCGCTCGAACAGCCAGCCGCGGCCGATGAACTTATCTTCGATCCCCATGGCGCGGTAGGCATGCCAGATGGTGGCGACATTGATCGGGATCAGCGGCTTTTTAAGGTGCTTTTCCAAGACCGGAAAAAGATCCGCGTTGCTCATGTTGGTTCCCACCTGAACGATGGCGTCGACGTTATCGCCGTCAAGCCGGTTGATAACCGTATCGATGACATCCCCTTGCGGTGTGTGGGCGATGGTGTTCGCCGTATCGCACTTCATCCCGACCAGGTTGACCACGTCGTAGCCGGATTCCGTGAAGAACCGGTAGACCTCGTCGTCGGCCACCGACTGATAAGGGGTCAAGACGGAAACCTTCTTCGCGTCGAACGCCTTCAACGCCGCATCGACGGCCGTGGCCCCCGTGGTCAGCCCCATGTCGGGTCCGATCTGGCTGCGCAGCTTGGCCTGGAACTCCTCGTTACCGGCCAATCCGCCCCAGAACGTTTCGGCGGACATCCCCATCATGATGTAATCCACTTCGGCGGTCAGAACATCACGTACCGCATCGGGGATGGTCTCGCGTATGCCCTCGACAAAGGCAAGAAAGGCCTGGTCACTGGAAAGGTCGGTGAATTCAACCCAGAACCGCGCGGTATGCCAGGTCACGCCCGAGG
>JAPUGG010000264.1 GCA_027292975.1 Alphaproteobacteria bacterium
GGAAACCGAGGACCCGGACGGCATCGCCCTGGTTCGGCGCGCCAAGCACATCGCCGCCATCAACGGGCGTTACCGCTTCCGGATCATGGACCGGCCGGCCCATTTCAATCTCGGCCTGCGCTACAACGGGCCGCAGACCGACACCGTCTTCTTGAGCTTCTTCCCGCTGGAGACCGAGACCAAGAAGCTCGGCGGCTACGCCCTGCTCAACGCCGGGTTCGCTTGGCAGGTGACCGACCGGGTGCAGCTCTTCGCCCGCGGCGAAAACCTGCTCGACGATAATTACCAGGAGGTGTTCGGCTTTGGCACGCCGGGGATCGCCGTATTCGCGGGGCTTCGCGTGACCCTGGGCGGGGGCCTTTCACACGGCGGCAGCGACAAATGAAGCCGGTCCCCGGCAAAACTCGGGGGTTGGGCCGGCGAGGCGCGACGGTGCTTGCCGGCATCCTCCTCTCACTCTCACTTGCCCATGGGCCGGCCGGCGCCGGCGATCCGCCGAAGCCCCGGCGCATCGCCTCGCTCAACGTTTGCACCGATCAGTTGTTGCTGCTCCTGGGACTGCGCGCTCGCCTGGTCTCGGTCACCTTCCTGGCCGCCGATCCGTCGTCCTCCGCCATGCCCGAGGCCGTCCGGGGCCTCAACCTCAATCGGGGCCGGGCCGAGGAAATCCTCCCGCTCAGGCCCGACCTGGTGCTGGCCGGCAGCACCGCGGCGACGCCCACGGTGCAGCTGTTGCGAAGGCTCGGCCACCGCGTGGTGGTGGTGCCGCTGGCCACCAAGCTCGACGACATCCCGCGCAATATCGAAACCGTGGCCCGCGCCACCGGCGAGGAGGCGCGCGGCCGAAAGCTGATCGCGGAATTCCGCAACGAACTCAAGCGCATCACCGCCGGGCACGCGGCAGCGCGGAAAGGCCCAAAGCCCAGCGCCATGCTGTTCGGTCCCAATGGCGTCACCAGCGGCGCCCATAGCCTCGCCGGCGCCGTCATCCGGGCGGCGGGATTTACCAATTCGATGGCCGCGCTCGGCCTTGCGGGGGTCGGCCGCGTTCCCCTGGAAACGGTGCTGGCCTCCCGGCCCCGGCTGCTGATCCTGAGCAGCCTCAAGCGCGCTCACCCCTCTCTTGCAAGCGGCCTGCTCGCCCACCCGGCGCTTGGGCGCGTCTTTGCGGGCCGGGCCGTGATCCGCATCCACCACCATGTCTGGGCCTGCGGGACGCCGCTGGTCCTTGGCGCGATCCGCCGCCTCGCCCTCGTCCGCGCGCGATTGGCGGCTCAAGGGAGAGCGATCCGGCCATGAGCGCGCGACCCGAGACTCCACCTCGTAAAGACCGCGCCGGCGTTTTGCGCACCCGCGCGGCGCTGCTGGCCGCCCTCGCCCTGGCGCTGGGCATCGCCTTCGTCCTCTCCCTCGGCTTCGGGCCGGCCGACATCTCCACGATCGACGCCTTGGCAGCACTTGCCGGAAGCGGGCCCGAGCCCACCCGGGTGATCGTCATGGAACTGCGCCTGCCGCGCGCCCTGCTGGGCACCATGGTGGGGGCGACCCTGGGACTGTCCGGCGCGGCGCTGCAGGGATTCTTGCGCAATCCCTTGGCCGAGCCGGGCCTGATCGGCGTGTCGTCGACCGCCGCGCTCGGGGCCGTGCTCACCTTGTACACCGGCATCGCCGGGGCCTTCGCCCTGGCCCTGCCGCTCGGTGGCGTGGCCGGCGCCGTCATCGGCGTCACGTTGCTGCAAATCATCGCCGGACGCGGCGGCGGCGCGCTGACCCTGATCCTGGCCGGCATCGCCATCACCTCCATGAGCGGCGCGCTGACGGCGCTGATCCTCAACCTCGCCCCCAGCCCCTTCGCGGCCCTGGAGATTGTTTTCTGGCTGATGGGCTCCCTGGCCGACCGCAGCTTCGCCCATGTTTGGCTGGCGCTCCCCTTCATGGCGGTGGGCTGGGTGATGCTGATCACCCTGGGCCGGCCGCTGGACGCCTTGACCCTCGGTGAAGACACCGCCCAGAGCCTGGGCTTCGACGTCGGGCGCGCCCGCACCCGCCTGGTCCTGGGCACCGCGCTGGCGGTGGGCGCGGCGACGGCCATCGCCGGAACCATCGGCTTCCTGGGCCTGGTGGTCCCCCACCTGTTACGGCCCTTGGTCGCCCACCGGCCCGGCGCGCTGTTGGCACCCAGCGCGCTCGGCGGCGCGGTGCTGCTGCTAGCAGCGGATATCGCCGTGCGCCTGCCCTTCCCAGGCAACGAGCTCAAGCTCGGCGTGCTGACCGCGCTGGTCGGTGGCCCTTTCTTCCTTTGGCTCATCGTCGCCTACCGGAGGAGCACCTTGGCATGAGCACCCTGGCGGCCGAGAACCTCACGGTCGCGCTCGACGGCGCAACCGTGCTGCACGGCATCGATTTCACGGTGAGCGCAGGCGAGATCCTCGGTGTGATCGGCCCCAACGGCGCCGGCAAGACCACCCTTCTGCGCGCCTTGGCTAGGCTCATCCCCCATGGCCGCGGCCGGATCAGCCTCGATGGGCGGCTGACAAAAGAACTGGCCGCCGACCAACACGCGCGCCGCATCGCCTATCTCGGCCAGGACGGCACCAGCGGCTGGGCGGTGAGTGTGGAGGCCCTCGCCGGGCTTGGCCGCCTGCCCCATTTGGGCCCCTGGCGCGGGCCCGCGGATACCGACCGCGATGCGGTCGCCCGGGCGCTTAGGGCCTGCGACGTCTCCCATCTCGCCCATCGGCCCGTCAACCGCCTGTCGGGCGGCGAGCGGGCCCGGGTGTTCCTCGCCCGCGCCCTTGCCGTGGAGCCGGAATTCCTGCTCGCCGACGAACCCATGGCCGGGCTCGACCCGGCCCATGGCCTCCAGGTGATGGAAACCTTGACCGGGCTCGCCGGCACCGGCACGGGGATCGTCATCGTCGTCCACGATCTCACCGTGGCGGCACGTTACTGTCAAAGGCTGGTGCTGCTGTACCAGGGCCGCGTCGCCGCCCGGGGGCCGCCCGGCGCGGTGCTGTCGCCCGGGAATCTCAAGGCCTATTACGGCATCCGCGCCCACGCGGGGCATGCCGACGGCAAGCCCTTCATCGTGCCCTTGGTGCGAACCGATGAGGCACCGGACCCATGAACGCGGTCTCCGCCCCCATCCCCAACCGCGCGTCCCGCGCTATCATGCCCGACGGCGCGGTCCCTGGGTCCCGGCCCCTGGTTGTTGCCGGGCTGGTGTCCCTGGCCCTCCACGGGGCCATCGTCTCAGCGACGGCCTGGCCGTGGGGCCCCACGGCGCCGCCCGCAGCCCCGCCCCTGGTGGCCGTCCCATTGGTCCCCGAGACAATGGTGCGATCAAACCGGCAATCCAGGCGCATCGCCCCCGCCACCCAACCCGACGACGCGGCTACGAGGAGAGCCCTTGCGGGTTTGGCCGCGGCCAAGCGGCAGGCGCATCCATCCCCGAAGCCGGCCGCGAGAGTCAAACCCAAGATGGCCATCAAACCGGTCGTCCATCCGGTCTGGGGCAAAACTCCGCCGGTTCCACCGCACCCCCCGCGGTTCCGCCTGGAAGGTGGCCAAGAAGCAGGCCCACCGGCGCGCGCCAAGTCGCCACCCCCCGATTCCCGCGCGGATCATCCGGTGGCGGTCAAGACCGCGCCGGCCATGGCTGCGCCCGAAGGTGGGCGCGGGTCCGGGCAGACCGCCAAAACCACCCACAGCGAAGCTCCCGGCCCAATGGGGAGGCCCCGCCCGGTGGCCGGTCTCGGCAATCCCCGGCCCCGATACCCCTGGATCTCGCGCCGGCGCGGCGAACAGGGCCGGGTGGTCCTGGAGGTCGCGGTGGCTGCCGACGGCCGCGCCAAGGAGGTCCGCGTCAAGCGGTCGAGCGGCTTCGCCCGGCTCGACCGGGCGGCCCTGGCGGCGGTGAGAGCATGGCGATTTTCGCCGGCCCTTCGCGGCGGACGGGCGGTCGCCGGGCGCATCGACGTCCCCATCGCCTTCCGGCTGACCAAGTGAGGCGCCGCCTCACGGCGTATGGCGCGCCTTGCCGCCGAACCGGGCCGCGAAATAGCCCACCATGAGCCCGAAGACCGCGCCCTCGAGGGCGAACCAGAAGGGCGAGGCGAAGAAACCCTCGGGTCCGAAGGTCGAGGTCAGCATGGCCTTCATCAAGTCGTAGGCAAAGAAGGCCAGGACGAAATTCATCCACGCACCCATAGCCGGCGCGCCGACCCACCACGGCATGGGAAACTTGAGCACCGGGTGCCAGGTCAACGCCCCCAACGCGGCGATGATGGCGCCCAGCGTCGTGTACCAAAAAAATATTCCGATGCGGGGAAGCCAGCCCACGCCGGGCAGGAAATAGGGCAGAAAGATTAGGCCCAAAAGCCCGACCAGGGCGCCGATCCCCTTGCCGATGGCGACCCGGGTGACCAATGATGGATTTCCAAACATCTCGGCCCCTCCCAATTGACCACCAATAAACCATGGGTCGGATTGCTTGGGCCGCGCCACCCAAGACGCCGTCCCTGGGATCACCCGGGCGGGAATTCCTCGTAGAAGGCGAGCTTGCGCTGGATCGGCGCGTCGTCCACCACCAACAGATAAGCGGGTCTTGCGGTCGAGCGGTTGGTCAGGCTCAGATCCGCATGGGTCGGCACGGCGAAGGTGTCGTCCTCCTCCCAGGCGATCTCCACCCCGTCGATGAGGCTTTCTCCCTCGCCCTCGATCACATGGACCACGGCCGAGGCCGAGCGGCGCACCGGCCGCGCCGTTTCGCCGGGCCGCAGCATGACGGTGGAGAGCCCCAGCGTCGGCAGGCATTCGCCGCCGGTCTCGGGATTGACGTAGGCGAGCCAGACGATTCCGTCGGCCGCGGTGTCCGCCTCCAGCGCGCGAAGCGCTTGGCGCACCTCGGTCCAGGGATAGCGGTAAAGCGGATAGGGCGCGCGCGCCTTGCCCAGCGAGGCGTAGGGCACCAGCCCGGCGCGCCGGTAACGGGTCTGGGAGGCATCGGGCACATTGCGCAGCGGCTGCGATTCGCCGTCGATGCAGTATGAAGATTCCAGGTAATAGACCAGCGGCATGTCGAGGGCGTCCATCCACACCACGGGGTCCGCGCCCTGGTGGCCGTGTTCGTGCCAGGTGCCCGACGGCGTCAGGATCAAATCGCCCTTCTCCATGGGGCATTTTTCCCCTTCCACCGTGGTGAAGCCGCCGGAACCCTCGACCACGCAGCGGACCGCGGCAGGCGTGTGCTTGTGGCAGGGCGCACTCTCGCCGGGCAGGATCAATTGCATGCCGATATAAATCGACGGCGTCGCCATCATGTTCTCAAGCCCCAAGCCCGGATTGGCCAGCGACAGCACCCGGCGCTCGGCTTTCTCGATGGGCGTAAGCTCGCCCGCCTTCAACAGCAGCGGCCGGATATCGCGGTAGCGCCACAGCACCGGCTGTGATTTGCGCGCCGGCTTTTCATAGGGCATGACCGAACGCAGGTTGGGCCACAGCGGGACCAGGTTGCGCGCTTCTAGGTCGTCGAGATAGTCCGCCGGCAGTTGGTCCAGGGTTCCCAGTTCGGCCATGGGTGGGGCCTCCTCTCACCGTTTGCTTGATCCGTTCGGCGCCGCGCGGGCGGGCCACCGCTCACGCGGACTCCGTCGTTACCCGACGCGTCAGGTAATCGAAAACCTTGCCGCTCTGGGTCGAAATCCTGGCCGTCTTGGCGACCGCGTCCTCGTGGGAGCACGTGTGCACGGCACCGCCTGAGGCCTCCACCATGAGCTGGGCCTTGCAGGCGCGCTCGAGGAACAGCGCCAGCACCGTCGCTTCCTCTATGGTGCGCCCGGCGGTGACGATGCCGTGGTTGCGCATGATCAACACGTCATGGGACGCCAGCGCCCGGGCGACCGCCTTGCCGCGGGATTGGTCGATGATCAGGTCGGCGGTCTCGGAGAATACCGGGATGCCGGCATGGAACAGCGCCCCCTCGTTGCCGATCCCCTGCAACGGGCGGTCGAGGGAGGAAAAGGCGACGGCGCAAGGCGCGTGGGTATGGACCACCGCGCCGACGTCGGGGCGCACGCGCAGGATCTCGGAATGGATGAAGACCTCGAGATGGACCGGCCGGTCGCCGGCCACCTTCTCACCCTCCAGGTTGACGGTGATGAGATTGTCGGGGGTGATCTCCTCCAGGCCGATATTGTGGGGCTTCATGAGGAAGCGCGCATGGTCGCCGGGCAGGCGCGCGGTGACGTGGCCGAAAATGTAGTCGCCCTGATCCTCGTCGGCGAGAATGCGCCCGGCGTTGACCAGCGATTCCTTGAGCGCGTCGATCGATGTCATCTGGTTCTTTCCATCCCGCGGGCCGGCTTCCTGCCTGAGTTCGATTGCCTTTGATAACAACATCTCTGAATCAATGCCATAGGCCTGAGTTCGGGGATCAGGAAAACGCCGGGCATCGCGCCTCACGACCGGCCGAAATCGGTTTCGTAGAGCCGTTCCAGGGTCTTGAGCGCGTCGGCCGGCAAGGGTCCCATGTCCGAGGCCGCCAGCGCCGCATCCACGTGTTCCGGCGCGCCGATGCCCACCAGCGCCAGGGAAAGATCGGCACAGGTGAGCGCGAAGCGCAGGCCCAGCTGCGCCCCGGTGCCGTAACCATCACCCAGTCGCCCGAGCGCCGTCCCGGCCTTTGCGATCTCCGTCTCCTTGTCGGTTTCCTTGGTCATCATGGACACCCGGCGCGCCCGCATGTCGGCGGCGATAATGCCCGCGTCCAGCACCCGGATGGCCAACATCCCCATGTTCTGGGCCTTGCAGCCATCGATGATGCCATTGAGGTTCTGCCCGGTCCAGGCGGGGGGCATGGGCCTGGCGGCGCTTGGATTGACCAAGTTGTAGAAGATCTGCGCGGTATCGAAGCGGCCGCTTCCGATGACCTGTAGCAGCGCGGGCACGTCGCCCAGGGCGGTGAAGCCGATGGCCCGGCAGCGGCCGTCGTCCCGCGCCTTCTCCAACCCCTCGGCGATGCCGCCCGGGCCCAGGATTTGGTCGACGGTGACGGCGCGAGAATCGCTGCCGGCGCTGGGATCGATGCGGTTATGGACCTGGGCGAGGTCGACGAAATCCTTTTGCAGGCGCTCGAGACAGCCATCCAAGTGCCGCGCCACCTGGCCGGCCAGGTCCGGCGCGCCCGGGTCCAGGGTGACCTTGGTGGACACCTGCGGGGCTCCATCGACCTCGCGCAAAAGCTCGCCCAACGCCGGTTCGGAGCCATAGGCCTCGGCGGTATCGAACCAGTTTATGCCGCCGTCGAGGGCCATCTGCATGGCGGCGCGGCGCTCCTCCAAGGTGGCATCCAAGAGAATGCCGCCGGTCCGCCCGCAGCCGAATCCCACTTCGGATACCTCGATCCCGGTGCGGCCCAATATCCGGTATTTCATGTTCGCCCCCCTCCCCTTTTCGCCGCGTGCTGGGCCACGCTTCCAGATGACCGGAAAGTGCTCTAGCACGAACCCGCCCCGGGGCACAGCGGCGCGGCGCCATTCCGGGCCAAACCGCGCCTTTGGACCCTTTAAGATAATCCTACATTTACAATTGGTTATGGCCATTTCAGGGGTTTTATGACCGATTCCAACTTTCGCTTAATATTTTTGCTCAATAATCCGTGAGATTCGGTGTAAAAGCCTGGACGCAACCGGCAAATCTGACACATTATGCGTCCCCCATTCATTTTGGGTTTCATTCGAGATTACGCAATGAAAGCTACCGACACGTCGGAGCCCGACTACTTTCATCGTGTCGTTGATTGTCAGTGGGCCTGTCCCGCCCACACAGCGGTCCCCGAATACATCCGACTGATCGCCCAGGGGCGGTTCACCGACGCCTATATGGTGAACCGGGAATCCAATGTCTTCCCGGGCATCCTCGGCCGGGTCTGCGACCGGCCGTGCGAGCCGGCCTGCCGGCGCGGGCGCCTCGACCAGGAGAAGCCCGTCGCCATCTGCCGCCTGAAGCGCGTGGCCGCCGATTACCGCGACGACGTTTCCGACCTGCTGCCCCGGGCGCCGGCGCAAAAGAACGGCAAACGCATCGCCTTGATCGGCGCCGGACCGGCGTCGCTGACCGTCGCCAACGATTTGGTGCCGCTGGGCTACGCCTGCACCATCTTCGAGGCGCTCGACAAGACCGGCGGGTTGATGCGCACCAACATTCCCTCCTTCCGCCTCCCCGAAGAGGTGTTGGACGAAGAGATCGACATGATCCTCGACATGGGCGCGGACCTGCTTCTCGGCACCCGCGCCGATTCCATGAAAGCGCTCCTGGACGAAGGCTACGACGCGATCTTCGTCGGCACCGGCGCGCCCCATGGCAAGGAGCTCGACCTGCCGGGGCGCCAGGCGGCCGACGACAACGTGCATATCGGCATCCAATGGTTGGAATCGGTGGCTTTCAAACATATTGACGCCATCGGCAAGCGGGTGCTGATCATCGGTGTCGGCAACACCGCCATGGATTGTTGCCGCACCTCGCTCAGGCTCGGCGCCAGCAACGTCAAGGTCATGGCCCGCAAGCCGCGCGGTTTCTTCAAGGCGTCTGTCTGGGAGCTCGAAGACGCCGAAGAGGAAATGGTGGAGATCATCGTCAACCATTCGCCTTTGAGCTTCGTCGTCGAGGGCGGCAAGCTCAAGGGCATGACGTTCGAGAAGCTCGAATACACCCTCGACGACAAGGGGGGTATTCGGGACACCACGGTGGTCGAAGAGGTTTTCCTGCCCTGCGACGACGTCGTGCTGGCCATCGGCCAGGACAACGCCTTCACTTGGATCGAGCGCGACTGCGGCATCGAATTCGGCAAATGGGACATGCCGGTGGTGGACCGCATCACCTACCAGTCGAGCCACAAGGATGTCTTCTTCGGCGGCGACGCGGCGTTCGGGCCGCTGAACATCATCTGGGCGGTGGAGCACGGCCACCAGGCGGCGATTTCCATCCACAAGCATTGCCAGGGCGAGGATGTCACCGATCGGCTGCCCCGGGGCATCAACCTGCTCTCCACCAAGATGGGCCTCCACGAATGGAGCTATTCCAACGACTTCGAACCGGCCGCGCGGCGCGCCATGAACCATGTGGACCTCAAGGAACGGTTCAAGAATCTGGACATCGAGGTCGAACTCGGCTTTACGGTAGATCAGGTCGCCACCGAGGTGGAACGCTGCCTCAATTGCGACATCCAGACCGTGTTCACGGAAAGCCTGTGCACCGAATGCGACGCCTGCATCGATATCTGCCCGGTGGACTGCCTGACCATCGCGCCCAATGGCGAGGAGTCGGCGGTGCGAGAGAGCCTGATGGTTCCGGCGGTCAATCCGGACCAGCCGTTTTTCATATCGGAACCCCTGAAATACACCGGGCGGGTGATGCTCAAGGACGAGAATTTCTGCCTCCATTGCGGACTTTGCGCCGAGCGCTGTCCGACGGCGGCCTGGGACATGCAGCAATCGGTCGTCGCCATCCCTTATGCAGCAGAGGAAGGCGGAGGAACCGCGCCTTGCCAGCAGCAAAAAACCGACTGAACGACTTCGTCCTGAAGCTCGCCAACGTCAACGGTACCGGATCGGCCAGCGCCAACGGGCTGTTGATGAAGTCGTTCTTCAGGATGGGCATCCCGGTGGTCGGCAAGAACTTCTTTCCCTCCAACATCCAGGGCATGCCCACCTGGTATGAAATCCGCATCACCAAGAAGGGCTACAAGGCGCGGTCGGGCGCGGTCGACATTATGGTCGCCATGAACGCCGAGACCTATGGCGAGGACATCAAGGAGGTGGCCCCCGGCGGATACCTCGTCTACGATTCCACCTGGCCACGCCAGAAGACCCTATCCCGGCCGGACATCACCATCATCGGCATCCCGCTGGCGGCCATGTGCAACGAGAATTTTTCCAACCCCCGCCTGCGCATCCTGATGAAGAACATGGCCTATGTGGGGGCGGTGGCGGCATTGGTGGAGATCGACATGGCGGTGATCCGCGAGCTGATCGCCCAGATCTTCGCTTCCAAGCCCGACCTAGTGCCCGCCAACATGAAAGCGATCGAGCTCGGCTTTGATTACGTCAAGGCCAATTTCGCCTGCCCGCTTCCCCTTAGGGTCAAGGCCATGAACAAGACCAAGGGGCACATCATGATCGACGGCAATACCGCGGCGGGGCTGGGCTGCGTCTATGCCGGCGCCACCGTCGGCGCATGGTATCCGATCACCCCGTCGACCTCGCTGATGGATGCCTTCCAGGCCTTCTGCACCCGTTTCAGGGTGGACAAGAAAACCGGCGAAAAGCGCTTTGCAATCATCCAGGCGGAAGACGAGCTCGCCTCCGCGGGCATGGTTCTGGGCGCGGGCTGGACCGGCGCTAGGGCGTTCACCTGCACCTCCGGCCCCGGCATCTCCCTGATGAGCGAATTGATCGGGCTAGGGTATTACGCCGAGGTCCCCATGGTGCTGTTCGACATCCAACGGGTCGGCCCGTCGACCGGCATGCCGACCCGGACCCAGCAGTCCGATATCCAAATCTGCGCCTATGCCTCCCACGGCGACACCCGCCACGTGCTGTTGTTTCCCGCCGATCCCGGGGAATGTTTCGAACACGCGGTGGCCGCCTTCGATCTGGCCGAACGGCTGCAGACACCGGTTTTCGTGGTCTCCGACCTCGACATCGGCATGAACGACTGGATGTGCAAGGACCTTAATTGGGACGACGGCTACCGGCCGGACCGGGGCAAGGTGTTGAATGACGAGGAGCTGGAAAAGATCGAGAAATTCTACCGTTATCTCGACGTCGACGGCGACGGTATCCCCTACCGGACGCTGCCCGGCAGCAATCCCAAGGGGGCCTATTTCGCGCGCGGCTCGGGCCACGACCGCTACGGCGCGCGCACCGAAGTGGGCGATGAATACCAAGATGTCATGGACCGGCTGTTGGTCAAATGGCGGACCGCCGCCGACCTTGTGCCGCCGCCCGTGATCCGCCGGGCGCGCGAAAAGACCAAGCTCGCCATCCTTTCCGTGGGCAGTTGCGACGGCGCCGTCCACGAGGCGCTGGATAACCTCTCCCGGCACGGCGCCATGCTCGACTACATGCGGGTCCGCGCCTTCCCGTTCAGCGAAAAGGTCGAAACCTTCCTCGCCCAACACGACCGTATCTTCGTGGTCGAACAGAACCGCGATGGGCAACTGAGGGGCCTGATCGAGCTCGAGACGGAGGTCGAGAAGGACAAACTGACCTCGGTCCTTCATTACAATGGCCTCCCCATGGATTCGCGCGTCATCGAGCGGGCGATCGGAGAAGTCCT
>JAPUGG010000265.1 GCA_027292975.1 Alphaproteobacteria bacterium
TGCAAGTCAACCGGAAAATCCGTTTGTTTTTCGTTGGTTACCTAGGCTGTAATATATTACCACCCGCCTCCCCCAGGCCCGCGGTCCAAGCCCAGGATCTTCTCATTCGGCGGCGCCGGTAACGGCTTCGCGTAAGATTTCTTCGTCCTCGCCGGGCAACCGAAGGATGGCGATGACCCCCAGCAATCCCGCCCCGCCAAGCAGCGTGAAAAGCCAGAAGAACCCGCCGGTGGTGCCCTGGATCCAGGACACCAGCTGCACCGCCACCGGCGTCACGCCCAGGGACAGCACGAACTTGGCGCCAAAGGCCGAGCCGCGCCAACGCACCGGCGTGTAGCGGGCGAGCAGGCTGTTCTCCGCCGGCAGGGAACCGACGTTGAGGACCACCATCACCACCACCGCTACCACGAACGGCAGGCCGGTGAGCGCCGCGGCGGCAAACAGGAAGGGCACCTGCAACAGGTAAGTCCAGAAGTACACCCATTTTAGGGGATAACGGTCCGCCAACCAGCCGCCCACCAATTGCAATGTCCCGCCGGTCAGGTAGATCGCCGTGAACAGCATGCCGGTGGCAAGCAGGCCGCCCTCCTCGAGACCGGGCAGCCTCAAGGTCAGCGCCTTGGGAAGGGCGACTTGGGTGCTCTGGTAAATCAGCCCGCCGAACAACACCGTCGCCGAAAGGGAAAAGAAGGTGCGAAACATGTCGGCCCGACTGGCCTCCTCCTGGGGGGCGCGGTCGTGGCGCTCGTCGCGGACCAGCCCCGAGGCGATACAGGCCACCAGCACCAGCCCGGTCGCCAGGGAGACCGCGCCCGGCACCATGAATGCCGCGCGCCAGCTGACGCCGTCCATAAAGGCCGCGGCCATGATGCCCGCGCCGGCAACGCCAACGTTGCCGAACACCCCGAACACGCCGAGCGCCATGCCCCTGTTGATCGAAACGCGCACCAGCCAAGCCATTCCCACGGGATGAAGGATCGAGGCGAACAGGCCAAGCGCGCCAAGGGCGAAGCCAAGGGCCAAGGGCCCGTCGGCCAGGCCGCAGGCCATGGCCGCCCCACCGGTGCCGAGAAAGAAGACCGCCATCATTCCTGGTGTCGACCACTTATCGCCCAGAAACCCCGCCAAAGGCGCCAACAGCCCCACGAACAGCGCACCGACGGTCCAAACGCCGATCAGATCCGCATATTGCCGTTCCCAGATGTGCTCCAGGCCGAGCACAATGGTGAGGAACAGCGCCACCAGAAGATGCATATAGGCGTGGCCGAGAAGGCAAAATCCTTGCGACAGGCGGGCGGAGAGAGGTGTCATGACGGGGCCTGGTGTCTGGTGTGCTCGGTCGGATGGGGCGGAGCGCCGCGCCGCCGGGCCTACATACACCGCGCCCAGATCGAACCGAAGGCTTATTTGTCAAAGCCGCGGAAAACCCCGCAGGAATCGACCGTTTCCGGCCGATAATTCATTAACATTTTACCTTATTAAAGCTCTAAAATCCCTTGAAATATCACAATTTAACCAAATTTATGACTGGTGGGCGCCCCATTGCGCAAATAGCTTTCAGGGGACCGGGAAGGATTGCCAAAGGCGCCCGGGGGCGGGGCGCCACGAGGTGCAGGTGAGGGGTGGAGTAAAGGTGGACGAACCAATGAACGCCCAAGCCCCAACGACCATAACCAAGGACCCCGCCAAGGCGGTGCGCAAGCCCGCCATCCCGGGACCCGAGCCCATCGACCTCGACCGGGTGGTGTTCGACCCCGAATACCGGGCCCGCGTCCGCGACGCGCTCAACCGCGCCGGCTGGACCCCGCGACCGCGGCCCACCCAAGCGCCCAACTGAAAGGGCCGCGGTGGAGCCTAATCGGGCGCGCCCGTCTCGCTCTCGATCCATTCGAGAAACTCCGTGTTTCCGCCCGTGAGCGCCACCACCACCACGCAGGGCAGATCATAGCCGTGCAGGGCCTTGATCCGTGCCGTCGCGGCCTCGGCACGGGTCTCTTCGGTCTTGGCGATCAGCACCGCCTCGCCTTCATCCCGCACCGCTCCTTCCCAGCGGTAGATGGAACGCACCCCGGGGATCACGTTGGCGCAGGCCACCAGCCGTTCTTCCACCAGCGCCCGGCCGATCCGTGCCGCCTCTTCGGCATCCCCGGCGGTCACGTAAAGCAGCACACATGCCATCGCCCGATCACGCCTCCGTTCCCATCAACGTCCCTGTCATGACCGGCACGGAACCTTGCCCGCTCGTGACAGCACCATGGAAATACCGTAACATATAAACACCTTGCAACATCCGGCCGACGGGAGGCCCGGGATACCGGGAGCGGCATGGACGCAGCAAACAGCAATATCCGGCCCCGCAAGATCGAGGCGGCGGGCCGGCCTACCGATGCGCAACTGGCATGGCTCAAGCGCGGCCTCGGGCAGCCGGGCGGCAAGCTGCCGCTGTTCAACGAGGACGGCCAGCGCATCCCGCCCCGCACCGTGCGCGTCTGCCTCGATCGCGGCTGGGCCCAACCGTGGTTCTGGAACGCCATCAAGCCCGACTGGCTGGTCTGCAAACTGACCGGCAAGGGCCGTTCGCTCGCCACCGGCAGTTGACGGGCGATCCCGGGGATCGTCAGATCCCACGAATCCCCTTGTTTCCACCAATGAACACCATACACTTCGCCGGATCGAGCCCCGCGTAAATTCCTGCGCGGATACCCCAAACATCGGCCCGCCCTTGGATAACAGGCACCGGTCCGGAAAATTTGAAAACCCCGCGGAGGACGATGTGGCGCGTAGCGGCAACCCCAAGACCCCCGAGCCCGGCACGGCGCCACTCCAGGGGATCGACCGGCCCCAGGGGCTCGCCAATCCGCGCCTCGGGTGGAATTCCGACGCCATCGCCGAGATGCTGCGCCGCCTCGACCTCAAATTCATGGCCCTGGTGCCGGGCGCCAGCTACCGCGGCTTCCACGATTCGGTGGTCAATTACCTCGGCAATACCAACCCGCAGATGCTGGTCTGCCTGCACGAGGAGCATACCGTCGCCATCGCCCACGGCTACGCCAAGGTCACCGACCGACCCATGGCCGTCGCCCTTCACACCAATGTCGGCCTGATGCACGCCACCATGGCCATCTTCAATGCCTGGTGCGACCGCAAGCCGATGATCATCATCGGCGCCAACGGGCCGCTCGATGCCGAGGCGCGCCGCCCCTGGATCGAATGGATCCACAGTTCCGCCGACCAGGCCCATATCATCCGCGACTACATCAAATGGGACGACACGCCCCATTCGGTGCCGGCGGCGATGGAATCGCTGCTCCGGGCCAACCAGATCGCCCGCACGGCGCCCTTTGGACCGACCTATGTCTGTCTCGACGAAAAGCTGCAGCAGGGTGCCATCGAGGGCGAGGTGGCCTTCCCCGACCCGGCCCGGTTCGAGCCCGGCAAACCGGCCGCGCCCCGCGCCGAGGATATCCGACGGATCGCCGATGTCATGATTGCGGCCGAGCGCCCGTTGATCATGATGGGGCGCGTGAGCCGCGACGCCGAGGCCTGGGAGAAGCGCGTGCGGCTCGCCGAGGCGCTGGGCGCGGTGGTATTCACCGATCTTCACAACGCGGCGGCCTTTCCGTCGAACCACCCGCTGCACGTGCTGGAGCCCCGTTTCCATCCCCGCGACCAGCACCTGGATGCCTTCAAGCGCGCCGATGCCGTGCTCAGCCTCGACTGGCTCGACCTGGGCGGCTACGTCAAGCGCCTAGGCGGGCCGGACGAGGTGCCGGCCTGGATCGTCCACGCCTCGGTGGATTCGTATTCGCACCGGGGCTGGAGCATGGATTACCAGATCTTGCCCACCGCCGATCTGCGCATCCTCGCCACCCCCGACATGGTGATCCACGCCCTGCTTGACGAACTCGAAGCCCGCGGCCAGGCGGCCCCCCAGGCGCAAAAGCTGGCGCTGGTGGATGAAAACCCCGAAAAGACCGAGCCCGCCAGAACCGGCGCCATGGCATTGCGCGACATGGCTTTGGTCTGGCGCGAATTTCAACTCGGCCACGACGATGTCAGCATGGTCAACATGCCGCTGGGCTGGCCCGGGGACTGCGTCCCCATCCGCGGGCCGCTCGACTACCTCGGCTCCAACGGCGGCGCCGGGGTCGGCGCCGGGCCCGGCCATGGGGTGGGCGCCGCACTGGCGCTCAAGGGCACCGGGCGTCTGCCCGCGGCCTTGCTGGGCGACGGTGATTTCGCGATGGGCGCAAGCGCGATTTGGACGGCGTCGCACATGGACCTGGCGCTGTTGATCGTGGTCGCCAACAACCGCGCCTATTTCAATGACGTGGTCCATCAGGAGCAAGTCGCCAGGGACCGCGGCCGGCCCGTTGAGAACAAATGGATCGGCCAGGGCATCGACGAGCCATGCGTGGATATCCCCGGTCTCGCGCGCTCCTTCGGCTTCGAGACCGGGTCGGTCGAGGATGCGGGCGCGCTGTCAGAAGCCCTCGAAGGGGCCGCGGCACATGTCGCGGCCGGCGGGCGTTACCTGCTCGACGTGCGCATAGAGCCCGGCTACGCCGAATAACGGCGGGGTATGCAAGAAATTATTATCGTTAAAATTCTGGCGGGTCCACTGGTTGACCTCGTTGTCGCCGTGATCGAAGGTGACCGCCGCGAAGTAGACCCCGAGGTCGTTAACCTCATGTCCGCTTTTGACCCAAAGCGGACATAAGCTCCTTAATCGTACACGCCCTTTTTGACCGACGTTCGAAGTCCCTCAACATAGAACGTGATCAGGGATTTGCTGAGGGCTTCAACTGATTCGTGCTTCACTAATTTACTGGTGGCTTAACGCCGCCAACTTCTGGTTACCACTGGATGCAAATGGGTACCCTTCGATGAATGAAGCAAGGTCTTTAGATCGGAACGCCTCACCGGCGCGCTCCTCGGCCGTCTAACCCATCACGTCCATATCCTTGGGCCGAATGGTGAGAGTTTTCGGCTCAAGCACGTGCGCTCCAAAGATCGAAACTGCTGCTGCCCTGCTCAACTCGGATTGACTTTCTTGGATTGGCCGCGCACAAGCTTTAACCGCGGCGTTATCGCTCCCAATAAGGCGTTTCCGAAATCCGTTCCGCCATGAAGTCAACAAACGCACGCACCTTGGGCGACAGGTGGCGCCGTTGTGGATAGACGAGAAATATTGTTATTTCCAGCGTTCCGTAATCGCGGAGTAACGGAACCAAGCGACCTTCCTGAATGTCTTTCCCAACGGCAAATGTCGGGGTCCGGGTGATCCCGACGCCTTCAAGCAGGGCGGCTCGAAGTGCCAGGCTGTTGTTCATTATCAAAGAACCCGAGACAGCCACTGACGTGGACTTGTTGTCGGGTGTCTGAAAGTGCCACTCGAGTGCCGATTCCTGGTAGCGGTAGGTGATGACGTTGTGATCACGCAGATCGACCGGCGTTCGTGGCGTGCCGTGCTGCTCGAGGTATGAAGGTGCCGCGACAATGGCGTGACGGCAGGTCGCGATGCGCTTGGCGACTAAAGAGGAATCAGGAAGCTCCGAGATTCGCACGGAAACATCAAATCCCTCCTCGATCACATCCACTTTTCGATCGTCGAGGTTCATATCGACCGTCACGTCAGGGTACCGCTTCAAGAATTCCGGCAACGCCGGTGCGACATGCAGAATGCCAAAAGAAATCGGGGCATTGATCCGCAGCGTCCCTCGGGGCTCGCCCTGCAAGCGCGAGACCTCCGCTTGGGCGTCCTCAATGTCGGCTAAACTCTTGCGGCTGCGCTCGTAAAACACCCGTCCCGCTTCGGTCAGGCTCAGCCGCCGTGTGGTGCGATTGAGCAGGCGCGCACCCAACCGTTCCTCTAGGCGCGTCACGTACTTGCTGACGACCGATTTGGAGATGTCCAGACGCTCGGCGGCGGCCGTAAAGCTGCCGCTATCAACGACCCGCACAAACACCGCGATATCGGTCAATGAGTCCAAATCTGCTCCAATTAATACATATTCGTGAACAATATTATTCCAATTACCCCGATTATCAATCAGAAAAAGATAGGTAGAGTGATCTCCAAGGCAGAAACACCGGTGCGAATCCGGCGTTTCCATTCAATTCACAACCTTCGGAGGACTTACTCATGAGACGAACACCTCAAGAACCCTGCCCATTTTGCTTTTGCTGGCGTCACTCACCGGCGCGGCAACCGCAGCCGATCTGGTGGTTGGAACGAGCCCCTGGGGCCCCAACGACGAGATCGGACGATTGAACCTCATCACGCCCGAATCGCAGGCCGCTGTTCTCTTAAGATTGGCCGGCGGCAAAACCTACGATCTCTCAGTGGA
>JAPUGG010000266.1 GCA_027292975.1 Alphaproteobacteria bacterium
CAGGTTTTTGGTCAGCGGCGGCCCCTGGCGGACCGCGAAGACACCGGCTTTGGGCCGCGGATGATTGACCACCGTGGCAATGTCCCCGGCCGCGAAGACGTCCCCATGAGAGGTCGATTGTAGAGCGTCGGAAACCTGGACGAACCCGGCCTCATCCACATCGAGGCCGGAATCGCCGAGCCAGGTTGGCGCAACGGCCGCGGTGACCCAGAGGATCTCATCCAATTCAATGGTCTTGCCGCCGCTGACGGTGATCGCGCCGGGCGCCACTTTTACTACTTCGGCGCCGGTGTGGACGGCTACGCCGCGCGCGCAGAGGACGCGCTCGAAGTGGCGGCGCACGCCGGCGCCGAAGCGGGGCAGGATGGTCTCCGACTTGGAGATCAGGTGGAACTCCACTCTTTCCGTCCCCTGCCCCCGCCGGGCCAAGAGATTGCCGAGCCGATACTGGGCGGCGAGCAACAACTCCGTGCCCCCCGCCCCGGCCCCGACAACGCCGATCCGATGGGGGCCTGGACTGGCCAGGACGCGCTCGACCAAGAGCTGCCAGCGATCGACGAAATTGTTGATCGGTTTGACCGGCGTGGTGAATTCCTCGGCCCCCGAAATGCCGTTGAAATTGGGTGTCGAGCCGATGTTGAGCGAAAGAACGTCGTAGGGAACCGCGGGGCGTCCCTTGCAGATGACCAGCTTGGCCTCCAGGTCGAGCATACGCGCCTCGTCATGGTACAGGCGCGCCCCCGCGAACTGGCAAAGCGGGCGCAGGTCGATGTGCGCCTCGTCAAATTCGTAGTGGCCGGCCAAGTAGCCCGGCAGCATGCCCGAATAGGGCGTGTGCACGTCGCGGGCGATGACCGTCAGGCGGACGCCGGGCAGCGGCAACATGGCGAACTTCTTGAGCAAGATCACATGAGAGTGCCCGCCGCCGACCAGGACGAGGTCTTTGACGATGGCGTCTTGGCTGGATTTCATCTCGTCACCCTTCTGCTCAAACCTAGGCCTCTGCTCGAACCTAGGCGCGCCCGGCCTGGGACCTTAAGCGCAGGCGGCGCCGAATGCGGCGCGACAGGATATCGATCCCCATATTAAAGGCCGCCGTGACGGCAATCAAAAACATCGCCCGGTCGAGGCGAATGTCGGCCAGCGCAGAGTCGATGAAGAACCCCAAGGTGGCAATTCCGAGAATCCCCAGAATGGCCGTCTCCCGCATGATCACTTCCCAACGGTAGAACAGGAACGCCAGGAACTGGCCGTAAACACGGGGCACGATCTCGAACCCGTAAAGATTGAGACCGCGGGGGCTGTCGGGCCTGAGCCGCACCTCATCACTGAAGCGGCCGACCAGATGGCCGATGATGGCGCCGTTGTGAAGCGACAGGGCGACAATGGCCGGCAACATGGAGGGCCCCCAGAGCTGCAGGAAGATGTATGCGAGGATGAACTCCGGCGTCGAGCGCATGACGACCAGAAAAACATGCCCCACACTCCGCGCCACCGGGCCGAAGAATTTCTTCGAAATCAGAGGGAACAGGAACAGGGCTCCGATGCCGGTGGCGACCAGGGCGATCTGGGTGAGCAACAAGGTCGTGACCATGCCGGGAAGCGCCTGGTCCATGAGCAGGGTCCATGTCCAGTCACCCAGATCACTCCAGGTCTGGCCGTCCAGAAAGCTTCCCCGGCGCAACGGCGCGGGCACGATATCGACGGTCAAAAACCTGACGATGTTGCCCATATCGATGGCCGCGCCGCCGCCCAACAGGAACGGCGCGGCGAGCACATAGAAGCCGACCAGTTTCGGCCGCATCCAAAAGCGCAAGGTGGCGATGAGCACGTAGAAGATGATCAGCAAGCCCGCGGCGGCCGAATAATTGCCTTCGGCGAAGGCCGTCTCCAGATGGAACCCCAAGGTTGGCAAGCCGACGAAACCCAGCACGGTGGCCGAACGGAGCCCGCATTCGAACCGGTAGGAGGTGTAAGTCTTGAGGTGCACCCAGACTTCGGGCAGGCGGGCGAAGAATAAGGCGGAGACCATGCCGGTCCCCCTCGGCAAGATCCGGAGCGCCGGCAAATCCGCCTCTTCCAGCAGCTCCGCATAGACCTTGGCGCAGATGCCCGCGTAGGGAATGGCGATGGCCAGCACGCCGGTGAGCGGTGAGAGCCCCAGCATTTGCAGGAAAATCAGCGCCCAGAACAGTTCGTGGATGGCGCGCACCGACGCGCAGGCCCAGCGAACGGGGCCCAGGTGGAACACCTGGGAAAGCATGAACCCGCCCAGCGCCCCCAGCGCCACCCCCAAGAGCGCAAAGGCGATGGTCCGCACGATGACCATGCCGATCCCGGCGACCACGGAGAAATCGGGCGTCACCGCACCCCAGGCCATGCGCTTCATTTCCGACCAAGGGTCGAGGGTGGTAATGGAAATATCCGCGAACACCAGGCAGACCATGGCCACGGCGACGAATCCCATGCTCACCTTCACCACCGGCGAGGTGCGTGGGGCGCTCGGCGCGGAATTGGTCGAAACCACCATGGGCTCAATTCCTGCTCAATCCCTGCTCAATCCCGATAGAGAAAATCGAGATCGGCCCGCTTCAGTCCCCCGGCCGCCGCATCCAACGCGATGCCGCCGTCCTTGATGCCGATGATCCGCGTCGAGTATTCCAGCGCCAGGTCCACGTCGTGCATGGCCAGGATGACGGTCTCAAACGTTTCCGTGAGCGCATCCAGGATGATTCGGGATTGGTGATTGTCGGTGGCGGAGACCGGTTCATCGCCAAGTACCGCGTCACCGCCCTGCAAAAGTGCCCGGCAGATGGCGGTTCGCTGCTGTTGCCCGCCGGAGAGCTGGCCGGCCCGCTCGAACAGTTTGTCGGCCAGCCCCAAGCGTTCGAGGATGGGGCGGATGCGCTCCACCTCGGCCGGGCGGGGCCAAACCAGGTTCAAGAGATTATAGGCGGCGGAATGGCGGTGCAGGCTGCCCATGTAGACATTGTGGAAGACGCTTAAGTTGCGGACCAGGCCCGGGTCCTGGGGGATCAGCGCGGTGTTGCCGTCGTAGCGGTTTTGCAGCACCGACAGCAAGGTGGATTTGCCGGCGCCGCTCTCGCCGACCAATGCCACCCGCTCGCCGGCGGAAACGGTGAGGGAGATGCCGCGAAGCACGGCATCTCCGCCATACCCCAGGTCTTCGTTGTTAAGTTGGAATGCCACCTTCAGTCTATCAGCTTGATCTGTTTCGCCATATCCCAGATCGGCTGGTAGTCGATATTCGACGCTGGGACGAAGCTCTTTCTGGGAAAGGAGGCGAGCAGGTCGGGATCCTTCATGCCGAGCAGGACGTCTCTGACCCGCTGGATGAATCCGGCTTTCCAGCGCTTGCTCACGTCGCCGCGGATGGTCCACTGATAATCCGGGTATGGCGGCGTTTTCCAGATGATGGAGACCTTGGCGGTGTCGATCTTTCCGGCCTTCAATTGGTTTTGCCAGACCTTGAAATTGACCGCACCCACCTGGTAGGCGCCGGACTGGACAAGGGCGATGGTTTTGGAGTGATTGCCGCTGAAACCGACCTTGGTGAACACCATGGCGGGCGCCGTCTTGAATATCCGGCGGATGTGGAACTCCGGAATCAGGCGGCCCGATGTCGAGCCCTTGGAACCGAAGGTGAAGGTCTTGCCGGCCATGTCCTTGGGAAATCCATCGGATGATTTCAGCCCGGTGCTGGCGTGGGCGATGAAATAGGTCACGAAGGCCTGATCTTCATAACCTTGGGCAATGGCTTGTGAACCGGGCACGAGAAACCGCGCGCGAACGCCGGAAAGACCGCCGAACCATGCCAATTGAACTTGGTTGTTGCGGAATGCCGTGATCGCCGCCGCATAGGATTTCACCGGGATATATTTGGTCTCGACGCCAAGCTCCTTGGAAAGATAAACGGCGAGTTTGTCGAACCGTTGGCGCAGGCGGGATTGGTCCTCATCGGGAATCGCGGTGAAGACGAAGGGTTCGGCGAAGGCAGGGGAGCCGAGCGCGCCTGACAGCAACAAAGAGACGGCCGAACACAGCGATAAGGTCCTTATGGATGGCACCGGGGAGCTCTTTCGAATTCGATCATGGCAGGGCCTGAGGGAAACAAAGGATAGCCGCCACGGAAAAGCAAATCACCCGCCTTTTCAGTTTAATTTTTCAAACCGGATGGGACCGAAAGACTGGGCTGGGCAGCGCCCCGGGTTTAGCTTCATCCGAACCGCCTCATCCTCGCAACACCGGCAACGCCCTTCGCCCCAAAATGTGGGGGATGATCTCGTTGGGCGGCGCGATGAGCGCGCGGCACCGCCAAGCGAACCGTATCAGGGAATTTTTCGACGGGAACAGGGAACCCGACCTGCGGACAATGCTGGACGAGGTTTTCGATCGGCACGTGATCACACTCAGATACCCTGACAATGCCCCTAGGGGAGGTCAGGTTGGTGTGACGTGTCTCGCCAGATCAATTAAATAGAAGGGACAGCGTCCATACATGACCAAGCCCTGTGGAAGTAAAACCATTACAACGGCGGCGCAAATGGCGTATAATCGTCATGGATCTGAAAGTTATCTGGGACATGTCGGTTGAGGATGACTTCGCGCGTGGTTCCATGGGGCCACGCCGGTCAGGCTGAACCCCATAAACAGAGCCCGGAAAGTCGAGGATATTCCGCCGATGAGCACGATGGGAGCCCTTGATTATACACAGGAAATCGCCCGCATCACGGCCCCGCTCTATGAGCGCGTCAAGACGGTCATCCCGGAACTAGAGTGGCCAGTTCACGCGCCCTATGTCGCGGCCATAAATAAGCTCAAGCGGGAGCGCAACGCGGTCATCCTGGCGCATAACTACATGACCCCGGAAATCTTTCATTGCGTCGGCGATGTATGCGGGGATTCCCTGGCGCTCGCCAAGATGGCCCAGGACACCGACGCTGAAGTAATCGTGCTCGCCGGCGTCCATTTCATGGCTGAGACGGCGAAGCTGCTCAACCCGGAGAAAACCGTCCTGATGCCCGACATGGACGCCGGCTGCACGCTGGCGTCTTCCATCACCGGTGCCGATGTCCGCGCCCTAAAGGTGGCCCATCCCGGGCGCCCGGTGGTGACCTATGTCAACACCTCGGCCGAGGTAAAGGCGGAATCCGACATCTGTTGCACCTCGTCCAATGCCGTGAAGGTGGTCGAATCCCTCGGCGTCGACGAAGTGATCATGATCCCCGACGAATACCTGGCCGGGTTCGTCGCGGCCCAGACCAAGGTCAAGATCATCCCCTGGCAGGGCCATTGCGTGGTTCACGAAGCCTTCACCGCCGACGAAATCAAGGAATACCGGGATATCTACGACGACATCGCCGTCATCGCCCATCCCGAATGCCCCGACGACGTGCGCGAGGCCGCAGATTTCGTGGGCTCCACCAGCGCCATGATCAATTGGGTCCGGACCAATAAACCCAAACGCGTGTTCCTGGTCACCGAATGCTCCATGAGCGACAATGTCGCCGTCGAGGAGCCCGAGGTGGAGTTCATCCGGCCCTGCAACCTGTGCCCCTACATGAAGATGATCACCCTGCCCAAGATCCTGGCCGCGCTCGAGACCCTAGAGCCGAAGGTGGAAATTCCCGGCGACGTGGCGATGCGCGCGCGAGTCGCGGTGGAACGCATGATCGCGGTCGGCTGACGGGCTGTTCGTTTCCGCCGCTGACCATACCGCGGGGCGCTCTCAGGCGGTCTCGGTTTCGTTTTTCGCGCCCCTTCCCGCTGTCATAGTAGGTCACGTCCGGCACGGAAATGCTTTTTCCCTGCTCCTGCCCGGTTACCAGGCTGGTGCAGATCGCCGTGTTCCGGCATGCCGCCGAGGCTGCCAGCAATAATGTCGGGGTGAAAGCGGTGGGCTCCGGTGGACAATTTCTCCATCGGGAAAAATGACCCGCGCGCCCACCTTTACACATGCGTTAGATTGACAGACCAAAATTTCTCCACAATTCCCCCATCCTGATGGATTTAAAACGTCGGAGAATGGTTTCATGGACAGCGGGAAAAAGCCTCGGGTGATTGCCATCGAGGAACATTACCTGGATGCGGTTGTGGAGGCCCGCCTGGGACTCTGGTCCGCAGGCGGCGAGACACGGGACCGCCTGGCGGATTTGGGCGAACGCCGCGTGGGGCAAATGGATGCGGCCGGTATCGATATCCAGGTGCTGTCGCATTGCGTGCCGGGGGTGCAGGCCTTCGAGGCGGACGAGGCCGCAACGCTTGCGCGCGACGTCAACGACCGATTGTTCGACTTCGTTACCTCAAAGCCCGACAGGTTCTGCGCCTTCGCGACCCTGCCCACGCCCGATCCCCATAGCGCCGCCGATGAGTTAGAGCGCTCGGTCACCGCGCTCGGCTTCAAGGGCGCCATGGTCCATGGGCTCACCAATGGGCTGTTCATCGACGACAAACGGTTCTGGCCGATCTTCGATCGGGCCCAGGCGCTCGATGTGCCGATCTACGTTCACCCCGGCCGCCCGCACCCTGCGGTGATCGAGGCCTATTACCGGGACTATGTGGAGGCCTATCCGGCGATCCTGAACGCCGGCTGGGGCTTCACGGTCGAGACCGCCACGGCGGGGCTGCGGCTGGTGCTCAGCGGTGTCTTCGATGCCTATCCGAACCTCAAGATCATCTTAGGCCATCTCGGGGAATCGCTGCCGTTTTCGCTGTGGCGAATCAATCACACGTTCTCAAAAGCCATGCCGGCCAACAAGAAGGATGCCCGTTTTCGCGAAATCTTTTGCGCGCATTTCTACGTCACCACCAGCGGCAACTTTTCCACCCCGGCGCTGCTCTGCTGCATCCAGGAATTGGGAATCGACAGGATCCTGTTCGGCGTCGATTGGCCCTATATCGAGAACGCGCCCGGCACCAAATGGATGCAAGACTTACCCCTCAGCGAACAGGACCGGGGCAAAATCCTCAACGGCAACGCGCGGAATCTCTTGAGGATTTAGAGCATTAGAGGATTATCCGCACAACGGACTGGATCAGAGGTGCTGGCCGTCGGACAGGGGAATATCGCGCAGCGTGCTGGGTGCGAACAGTTCGCCGGCCTCCAGCCTGCGTTCGGTGAGCCCATGCTCAAAGGCGTACTGCAGGAGCGCCTCGATGGTCGGCCGGTTGGAATCTAGCCCGTAGGGATACCAGTCCGGGCCGAAGATGGCTTGCTCTTCCTCGATGATCGGCTGCATCCAGGCGACGGAAACCTTGGGCGAGCCCGCCTCCTTCAGCATGGCGTAGCAACGATCCTTGGCGGCGCAGAAGGCCTTGTAGAGGGATAGGGCTACCCAAGGGTCGCGCGCGTATATCTCGCGCCGGATCACCACGGTGTGCATGATCGGGTAGATGCCGGTGCGCTTGAAATAGTCTTTCTCCAGATCGACGTAGTCGGGGAACAGGCGCCTGACCTTGGGCGAGCCGCGGCGGAACGAAAGCGGATTGTTGGCGGTCATCAGGAAGTCGATCTCGCCCCGTTCCAAGAGATCGCCCAACTCGGTGCCCTTGGGCGCCTGGGTGACCTTCACGTTGTCGGGAAGGTGAATTTCGATGCGGTCCTCACGCCCCTGAAGCCAATCGATCTCATGGGGTGCGACGCCGTATTCGTGCTGCAGAAGGCCCCGCATGTAGACCGCCGCGGTCATGGAATATTCGGGCACGCCGCCGCGCTTGCCGGCGAGATCTTGCGGGCGCTCGATACCCTTATCGGTGTTGATGAAGAAATAGCCGTGGCGGAACACCCGCGAGGGGAAAACCGGAATGGCGATATAGGGCGGATCGGGGCGGCTCAGCAGCATCACGTAATTGGACAGCGACATCTCGCAGGCATCGAACTCGTTGTATTGAAGCTGGCGCCAGAAGATCTCGGCGGGTTGCAGCGGGACATAGTTGAGGTCGATGCCTTCCGGGCGGGTGGTTTCATCGATCAGCGCCTGGGTCCGGTCGTAGGGCCCGCAGGCGAGGGAAAGACGCAAATTGGCCATTTCATGGTCTCCGTTGTTCTACCATTCCCGGTGACGAGGAAGATTTATTGTTGCTCGGTTTATGGGGCAATAGTCTACCCTATCGGATGTCACCAGTTCACCGCCCGGTTACGAGACCATGAAATTTCCCGCCTTCGAATATGCCCGCCCCACAAGCCTTGACGCGGCCTTGGGACTCCTAAAGGTTCACGGCGCCGACGCCGTGCTCCTGGCGGGCGGCCAAAGCCTGATGCCGCTTCTGGCATTTCGCCTCGCCGCGCCCGGGCTCCTGGTCGACCTCAAGGATGTGCCGGGCCTGGGGGCCATCGGCATCGATGCCGAGGGGGTGCGGCTCGGCGCCTTTGTCCGTTGGTGCGAAATCGACCGTAACGCCCGGCTTGCCGCCGCCCATCCCTTGTTGGTGGAAGCGATCGGCCATGTCGCCCACTACCAGATCCGCAACCGGGGCACGGTCGGCGGCAGCCTGGCCTATGCCGATCCGGCGGCCGAGATGCCGGGGATCGCGGTGACCTGCGATGGCGAAATCATCGTCATGGGCGGGGCGGGGGAGCGCCGGGTGGCGGCCGCCGATTTCTTCCTTGGCGCGCTGACCACCTGCCTCGAGCCCGGCGAGATCATCACCGGGTTGCGCCTGCCCGCCTGGCCCAAGGACCGGCGCTGGGCGTTCCTGGAGTTCGCCCGCCGGCGCGGCGATTTCGCCTTGGCCGGGACGGCGTTGTACTACGACCTCGATTCTGAAGGAAGGGCGGTCGATGCCCATATCGGGGTGATCGGCGCCGCGGACCGGCCAATGCGGCTGGCCGAGGCCGAGAGGGCAATCAACGGCAGCGCCGTGGATGCCGATTCTATCGCCGCCGCCGCCGAGGCGGCGTCCCTCGAAGTCGATCCCATGGAGGATTTCCATGCCCCGGTCGCCTATCGGCGCGCCCTGGTCCAAACATTGGTGGCCCGCGCCCTGACCCGCGCGGCGGGCTAGCCCCCAAACCAGTTAGGAATTGCAGATGCGGATCAAATTCGAGGTAAACGGGACCAAGGTTGAGCTCGATGTGGAGCCGCGGGTAAGCCTCGCCGACTGCCTGCGCGACACCCTTCGGCTCACGGGAACCCATCTCGGATGTGAACATGGCGTCTGCGGGGCCTGCACGGTGATCGTCGATGGCGCGGCGGTGCGCGCCTGCCTGATGCTGGCGGTCCAGGCCCATGGCGAGCACATCGTCACCGTGGAGGGGCTCAGTAACGATGACGCGCTGAGCCCGCTGCAAGCCTCGTTCCGCAAACATCACGCGTTGCAGTGCGGCTTTTGCACACCGGGCATGATTACCACCGCCCATGCGCTGCTCACCGAAGAGCCCGATGCCGACGCCGAGCGGGTGCGTGAGGTGCTGTCGGGCAATATTTGCCGCTGCACCGGCTACATCCCCATTATCAAAGCGGTGCTGGAAGCGCGGGCCCACTACGCGGGGGAAGACGCGCCACCGTGAAGCCGGGAAACTTGCTCATCGGCGCGCCCATGGAGCGCGTGGAGGACCCTAGGTTTCTGCGCGGGGCCGCGCGCTTTGTCGCCGATGTCAACCTCGAGGGCCAGGCCCACGCGGTCATCGCTCGAAGCTCCATCGCCCATGGCCACATACGGGCGATCGAGACCGGCGATGCCCTGGCGATACCCGGGGTGCGGGCGGTCATCACGGCCCATGACCTCGGGCCCGAGGTGCCGGTGATCCCTCTTCGCCTTCAGCCCCTGGCCGCGCTTGAGCCGTTCCGCCAACCCATGCTGGCCCATGGCAAGGTTCGGTTCGTGGGAGAGCCCTTGGCCGTCATCGTCGCCGACTCCCCCCAGATCGCCGAGGATGCGCTGGAACGGATCGGCGTTGAGATAGAGCCCCTGCCCGCCATCGTCGACCGCGCGCGCGCGGAGGCGGGCGAAACCGTTCTGTTCGAGGACCATGGATCGAACGTCGCCATCCGCTGGACCGCCATGCGCGGCGATGCCGAGCGCGCATTCGCCAATGCCGATTACGTCCGCCGGGAGACCTTCCGCATCCAGCGTCATGCCGCATTGTTCATGGAACCGCGCGGCTTGGTCGCCCAATGGGACGCGACGGCGCGGAAATTGACGCTGTGGGGCGCGGCAAAGGTCGTCTTCGCCAACCGCAGGATCCTGGCCGCTTCCATGGGCCTCACCGAACAACAGATCGAGATGATTGAAGTGGATGTGGGCGGCGGCTTTGGTTCCCGCGGCGAGTTCTACCCCGAGGACTTTCTTATTCCCTTCGCGGCCCGACTCTTGAACCGGCCGGTGAAATGGATCGAGGACCGGCGCGAACACCTGATGACCGCCAACCACGCGCGCGAGACCGAGTGCGAGGTCGAAATCGCCGCCACGACCGACGGACGCATCCTCGGGCTCAGGGGCCGGTCCTGGACCGACAATGGGGCTTACATCCGGACCAATGGCTCGGTTGCCCCGCGCAACGTGGCCCAGTTCATGTCCGGTCCCTATGATATCGAAAATATCGCTTTATCAACCATCCAGTTGACCACCAACAAGACCCCGGCCGGCACCTACCGCGGCCCCGGGCGCTTCGAAGGCGATTTCGTCCGCGAACGGCTCATCGATCTGATGGCCAAGGACCTCGGCGTCGACCGGGTCGAGATCCGCAGGCGAAATCTGGTCCGCGAGACCCAGATGCCCTATCCCCTCGCCACCATCACGCCTTATGAGAGCGCCACGGAACTCGACGGCGGCGACTACCGTGAACTGTTGGACCGCTGCCTGGAGGATTTCGGCTGGGCCGAGAAAGTCAAGCTCGACGGACAATTGGTCGACGGGCGCTACCACGGGATCGCCATCGGTTGCTTCATCGAAGGCGGCGGGGCGGGACCGTCTGAAAACGCGCGCATGGCGCTGGAGACCGACGGCTCGATTTCGGTCTATGTCGGCTCCGCGTCGGTGGGACAGGGCATCGAGACGATCATGGCACAGATCGCCGGCGATGCGCTGGGGGCGCCGTTCGACCGCATTCGCGTGCGCCACGGCTCCACCGGCCATGTCGCCGATGGAGGTGGATCCTATCATTCGCGCTCCACCGTCATGGGCGGCTCGGCGATCGTCTTGGCGGCGGAAAAATTGAAGGACAAACTCCGTCATGTGGCGGCCGGCGCGCTCGGCTGCGAAGCGGGCGAGGTAAGCCTGGATTCCGACGCCGCCCGGGGGCCCTCGGACAAGTCGGTGGCGTTGTCCGAACTAAGCAAGACGCCCATGACAGCCGAGGCCACCTTCCACTGCACTAAAATGACCTACGCCTATGGCAGCCTCGCCGCCCATGTGGCGGTCGATGCCAAGACCGGCCAAGTGGAGGTGATCGATGTGGTTTCGATCAAGGACGTGGGCCGCATCATCAACCCCGCGACCCTGCACGGCCAGGCCGTCGGCGCCATCGTTCAGGGTCTCGGCGGGGCGCTCTTGGAACACCTGGTTTACGACGATGAAGGCCAGCTGCTCACCGGTACGCTCGCCGATTACATGATGCCGGGCGCGGATTGTTTCCCCAATATCCGCGCCACCGTGGTCGAGCTCAAGCCGTCACCCCATAATCCGCTGGGTGCCAAGGGCGGCGGCGAGGGCGAGATCATCCCGGTCGGCGGCGTCATCGCCAACGCGGTCGCCGCCGCATTGGCCGATTTCGGCGTCGAGCCTTTGGAGCTACCGCTGTCGCCGCCGAGAATCTGGGCTCTGATTGGGGGGTCTTGAACGACGGGCCTTGATCGGCAGGGATTAAAACCGTGTTAAATTAAATTATTGGGCCCTATGCCGTTAACAAAGCCAGAGGAATGACAGCCATGAGCGTTGCCCGCCATCCGTTACCAAAGGAACTGGTCGACGTTCCGCTCACCGACATCATGGATCGTTATACCGGACGCTTCAAAGACAAGGTTCCAGACTGGGCCGCCTTCGAGGACGCGAAGGTCGAGGGTTTCAAACGCGCCCAGCACCGTTTTATCGGCGCCGGCGGGTCGGGTAAGCACGATGACACCAGTGTGATCCCGGCCAGGAATTTCACCCTGTCCATCATGTATGTCGAACCGGGCCAAGGGAACGCCGCCCACACCCACGAAATCGAGGAATGTTTCTTCGTGCTGCAAGGATTTCTCGACGTGTTCATCGAGGATGAAAGTGGTGCGCGGCTATGGACCCGTCTCGGACCCTGGGAATGTGCCGCCTGCCCGTCGGGCGTCATTCACGGCTATGAGAACCGTAGCCTTGAGCCGGTCTACTTTCAGGTCATGCTGGGCCGGGCAAAGCCCGACACCATGGGCTATGCCGATGAAGAGCTATTTGAGCGGCGCGGCGCCCATCTCGATAAAGATTAAGGGCCGGAACCCTGGGGCGGGAAATCCCGGGAGCCCGCCGCCTATTTCCTGGCTTCGGTGATCAACTGCCAGATATTGGGCGGTGACAAGGGCAGGGCGAGGGGCTCGACATTCATCGATGTGAGCGCATTGGCGACGGCATTGGCGATCACGCCGCCGGGGGAAATAATGCCGCCCTCGCCGGCGCCCTTGGCACCCAATGGATTGCCGGGTGCCGGCTTGTCTTCCAGGGCGAACACGCGAATGGACGGGAAGTCCGACGCCGTCGGAAGCAGATAATCGGCATAGGTGCCGGTGAGCAGTTGGCCTTCGTCGTCGTATACCAGGTGCTCGAACAGTGCCCCGCCGAGACCCTGAACGATAGCGCCCAGGGCCTGGCCGTGCAGGGTGGCGGGGTTGATGATGCGCCCCACATCCTCCACCGCTACGTAATCGAGCACCCTGACCGCGCCGGTACCGGGATCGACCGTGACATG
>JAPUGG010000267.1 GCA_027292975.1 Alphaproteobacteria bacterium
GGCTCGCCTTGCACTCGCCGAAACCGCGGTAAAATACCAATTGCACCTCAAGCCCCCCCAAGGCATCGGTAGCGGTGAACATTTCCCCCTGGATATGGCAAGCCTGGTCCCATGTGGGTTCGCGGCTGGCGGTGGCATCCATGGCAAAGATTAACCGCCCGCGACCGGCACCGCCGCGCCGGGGCACGGCCGCGACCTTATGCAAGAATTGTTCGACCGCGGCGCCAGCGCCCTTGGCGGCCACGGCCACACCGCCCTTGGCGGGGACAGGCACACCTTTTCCATCTTTCGGTTTTTCAGCCATCTTGCCTCTTCTACCCACCCTAATGATACGCAATCGCGTGCTTAACAGATAGTGCCGGAGACGCAAATTGCCATGAAAAGGCCAGAATAGGGATTCCCGGTCTATTTGGTGTGGATCACACCGCCGGGATGGAAGGCATGGAAGGCAAAGGCAAAATCGACGCCGTGGACGGCATCCACAAGCCCCTGGGGCGTATTCTTTTGGACCACCACGTTGCCGACGTCACGGCCTTCGGCGATATTGGCCTTGTCGAGGGCGGAATTTTGCCCCGCCTCCCAGGTGATGACGTAATCACCATGGGTGATGCGCTTTTTCTCGCGCACCAGATCGAGGCTCCAGGCCTGCTTGCCGATGGAGACCACCCGGGCCAGGGGCGCGATCCCCTTGGGCATGGCGCCCTTATAGAGCCAGGGCCGGGCCAGGCTGTCGTAACCGGCATAGGGGTTGGCCCCGTAGCGCCGCGTATGGGGATTGTTGGGCACCAGGTAGCGTCCCTTGGGGAAGCGCGCCTTGAAGCGGGCGAAGGATTCGATGCGCGAGGGCAGAAACTCGAGGCGCTTGCCGGTCAGTTGACCGATGATCGCTTCGCCCAGGAACTGCTGCCACCAGCTTTCGGTTTGGCGGTCATACATCACCAGGTCGGAGCGGCGCAGTTTCCCGGTGGTGCCGAAATCGAGCACCCGGCCTTCCAGGCGGCGGTTGAACACCACGGCGGCGTTACACAGCGGGCAGAAAGTCACCGCCACCGGCACCCCACCCACCGTATCATTGACGATTTCATGCCACATCAGCACCGAAAGCGGGTAGGCCCGGGCATCGGAGCCGATGCGTAGCGAAATAACCGGCTCGGTGTCCTTGACCCCGGTGACGTCACCGACGGCGATGAACTTGGGACTGTCGATCGACGGGATGCCGTCCTTGGGCGGCCCGCCGGAGCGAATTTCGCGGAGATCCACCGAAGAGCGCGAGAAATCGGTCTTGGGCCATTCGTCCGTCCATATGGCCGCCACCATGGGCACCTTGCCCGGCGCCTTGACCTGGACCGTGAGGGACGAATTAGCGGCCGTGTCGGCCGGCTTGACGGCGGGCGCTTTGGCCCCACCACCACGACCACTGCCGCTACCATCAACCGACGGGAGCAAAAAGATCAACACCGCGGCTAGCGCCGTCACCAGGGCGGCCATGCCGGCACCTGCCAACCGCCGGTGTTTCGCGGTCGCGCCTAGGGTCGAGAAATCAGCCATCGAAAAACCTCGCTGGCGGATCATCCCATGGCGGCGGCTGGTGTCCACTCACGTTTGCGTTATCCAAAAAGAGGAATCCCACCCTAAAACGCCCAACATGCGCCCGACATTCCCCTTTTCAGGCCCCCTCCCCTGGATTAGTTTGGGGGCCGCGGGTCGTCCTTGATCCGCGGCGCATTGGCGAATGACATCACAACCGAGGGGGAGGAGGGCCCGTGGCGCAAGCGCCCGTTGCAGCCGGCGGAGTCGAGGATAGGCCAGTAATTCCGGCCCGGGCGATCTATGCCACCTACGGCCTCGGCTTCAGCGGCAACGCCGTGACCATGATGTTGAAGGTGGTGGTCCCGCTTTGGGCCATCCAATTGAACCTATCGGCGACGGAGATCGGCTTCGCCATCGGCATGTCGGCGCTGCTGCCGTTTTTGCTATCGATCCATGGCGGCGTGCTGATGGACAAGCTCGGCACCCGCCGGGTGACCTTTGCCTATGCCATCACGACCGCATTGGTGGGCCCGCTCTATCCGGTCTTTCCCGTGTTTTCCGCCCTGGTCCTGTTCCAGCTCATCACCGGGTTGACGTCGAACATGGTATGGGTCGGGGCCCAGACCCTGATCACCGGCTTCACCAAGGGCAAGACCACCCTGCTGGCACGGTTTTCCATTGCCTCGCGCTGCGGCACCCTCGCTGGCCCGGTAGTCATCGGTATCATCTGGGACCTGACCGGCCATTGGGGGGCGTTCATGTTCGTCGGCGCCGCCGGCGCGTTCGTGGTGATGGTCTTGTTCATGGTGCCCGCCACGGCCGAGGCCGTCCATCGCGAAGCGCGCCCGCGCCCCACGCTCAATGACCTGATCCCCAATTGGCGCGACTATGCCTCCGCCTTTTCCCTGATGGCCATCCCCACCGTGGCCTTCGTGGTGGTGATGACGGCGCTGCGTATATCGTCCTCGGGCATCCAGACCTCGTTCTACGTGGTCTACCTCAACGAAATCGGCTTCCTAGGTACCCTGATCGGCGTGCTCATCGGCATATCGGAGGCGGCGGGGCTGCTCGGCGCCGTCATGGCCGGATGGTGGGAAAAATCGATCAAGCCCCATTGGGTGTTCCTGATATTCGGCGCGATGTCGCTGTTCTTCGTCACCATCACGCCGGCGCTGGGCGGTATTTTCCTGCTTCTCGCCATCGCCACGGCAGGCCGCGGCTATGCCCAGGGGCTCAGCCAGCCGGTGATGTTCGGCATCCTCGCCCGGGCCGTGGACCCATCCCTACAGGGGACCTCCATCGGGCTCAGGACCACGTCCAACCGGCTTGCCACGGTCCTCGTGCCGCTGATCATGGGCATCGTCGCCGACGCCGTCGGTATCGCCTACAGCTTCTACCTGGTGGGCGGAACCCTGATCGCGGGCTGCTTGATCCTGGCTTTGTTCGTGCGCCGCATCCCCGATTTCAGGACCTAGATCGGTACCCATGGCATCTTCAACCGTTCCCCCCAAGCCTCCCAAGCCCGCTAAACGGGCCCTGGCGATGGCCTATTGCGGCGGCGGCCTGTCCATGGGGCTGATGGACACCTTGGTCTTCGTGGTGCCGCTATGGGCGCTCATGCTGGGCGCCAGCGCCACCGAGGTTGGCCTTTTAGTGGGTGCGCGGTCGGTCTTGCCGTTCGTGTTCGCAATCCAAAGCGGCGTGTTGATGGACCGATTCGGCGCGCGCCGCATCATGGCCCTGGTCACCGTCGCCATGATCGTTCTGGCGCCGCTCTATCCGGCGCTGCCTTGGATCCCGGCGATGATGTTCATCCAGATGCTGACCGGGCTGGCCACCACCATCGCCTGGATCGGGGCCCAGACGGTGATCGCCCAGGTCTGCCGCGGCGACACCGGGTATCTCGGCCGTTTTAATTTCGCCAGCCGTATCGGCACCTTCTCGGCGCCGATTCTCATGGGGCTGTTGTGGGATTTCACCAACCCCTGGCTGACCTTCTGCTTCGTTTCCCTTTGGAGCGCCGCCCTTCTCGTTTTGATCCGGGCGAGCGCCGATCCGCAAGCATCCAGCGCCGGCGGGGCGGCCGAGGGCATGGCCAAGGACGAGGCCGCGGCCGGGGCCAAAGAGGCGCCGCGATCCCCGGGCGCCCGCCTCGCCGACTTCATCCCAAGGCCCGCCGATTACACCCGGACCTTCGCCCTGATGGCGATCCCAGCCATCGCCATCACCATCGGCGCGAACTTCCTGCGCAACACCACCTCGGGGGTCCAGGGCTCGATCTACGTGGTCTACCTGGACGAGATCGGCCTCACCGGTACCGCCATCGGCGCCCTGTTCGCCGCCATCGAAGGCGCCAGCGCCATCGGCTCCCTGCTGGCCGGGGGGGCGGCGCGCCGATTCAGTGCCTATGCCCTGATGGTGGTGACCACGGGGCTGGCCATCGTACTGATCAATATCACACCGCTTTTGGGCGGCATCTTCGCCCTCCTGTTCGCCGCCCAGTTCGCCCGCGGCATCATCCAGGGCGTCAATCAGCCGGTGCTGTTCGGCATCCAGGCCCGCGCCGCGGGCCCCCACCGCCAGGGGGCGACGGTGGCGCTCCGGGTCACGGTCAACCGCTTCGTCTCCATCATCCTGCCGCCGATCCTGGGCATCATCGCCGATACCGCGGGCATCGAGATGAGCTTCTACCTGCTCGGCGGCGTGCTCCTGGCGATGACTTTGGGCCTCGGCCTGGTGACCCGCCTTGCCCCCGACGACGGCTCTTGAGGCGGCCCAGCGCGGGCCTATTACCCTGTGCTGGGTCACGCCACGACCATCGCCCGGGTCGGCGCGCAGATTTCCATGTCGCCGCGTCAGGCGGCTTGACCTAGGGGGCCGGCCACATCAAAATTGCCCTGTCCGAACAGCGCATCCGCCAGGGGCGGGCTTGGATTTTCCTGGCAAGGCAAAAATTATCCACCATGCGGCGGGCCGGGGAGAGTCAAGATGCCAACCGTATCCATGACCGTAAACAACAAGGCGGTAACGGGGGAAGTGGAAGCCCGTACCTTGCTCGTTCAGTTCATCCGCGAACACCTTGGCCTTACCGGCACCCACGTCGGCTGTGACACCAGCCAATGCGGCGCCTGCGTCGTTCACGTCGATGGCCGCAGCCTGAAATCCTGTACCATGCTGGCGGTCCAGGCCGAGGGCGCCGAGGTCACCA
>JAPUGG010000268.1 GCA_027292975.1 Alphaproteobacteria bacterium
GCGATGAAGGCGGCGCAAACCCACGGATGCAACTGGATCGCCTTGCCTACGATCAGCACCGGCTCGAAGGCCTGCATGCCCAGGCGATGGAGCTTCGGCGCCCGGTTGAGCAACACCGGATGTTCGCGAATGACCTCTTCCAGGATGTCCCAGACCTCGGGCCGTTCCTTCTCGACCATGCGCTTGGCCGCCTTGATGGTGGTGGCCATGCCGTAGAGTTCGAGCTTGGAGTAGATGAACGGCTTGAACAATTCCAGCGCCATCTTCTTGGGCAGCCCACACTGGTGGAGCTTCAGTTCCGGACCGACGACGATGACCGAACGGCCCGAATAATCGACCCGCTTGCCGAGGAGTTTCTGGCGGAACCGGCCCTGCTTGCCCTTGAGCATGTCGGAAAGCGACTTGAGCGGCCGCTTGTTGGCGCCGGTGATGACCCGGGCCCGGCGGCCGTTGTCGAACAGCGCGTCCACCGCTTCCTGGAGCATGCGCTTTTCGTTGCGGACGATGATATCGGGCGCGTGAAGTTCGATCAGCCGCTTCAGACGGTTATTGCGGTTGATCACCCGGCGGTAGAGATCGTTGAGGTCCGAGGTCGCGAAGCGGCCACCGTCCAACGGCACCAAAGGCCGCAGTTCCGGCGGAATCACCGGCACGACTTCGAGAATCATCCATTCGGGCCGGGCCTTGGATTCGACGAAGTTCTCGGCCAGTTTCAAACGGCGCACGAGCTTCTTGCGCTTGGCCTCGGATTTGGTCTCCTTGAGCTCGTCGCGGAGCGTCACCGCTTCCTCCTTGAGATTTATGGATTCCAGCATGTTGTGCAAGGCCTCCGCGCCGATGGAAGCGGTAAAGGCGTCGACGCCGTGCTCGTCCTGGGCTTCGATAAATTCCTCTTCGGAGAGCAACTGGTGCATCTTGAGCGGCGTGAGGCCGGGCTCGGTCACCACGTATTGCTCGAAATACAGCACCCTTTCCAAATCCTTCAGGGTCATATCCAACAACAGCCCGATGCGGCTTGGCAGCGATTTCAGGAACCAGATATGGGCGACCGGACTGGCCAGTTCGATATGGCCCATGCGTTCGCGGCGCACCTTGGACAGGGTCACCTCGACACTGCATTTTTCGCAGATGATGCCCCGGTACTTCATGCGCTTGTATTTTCCGCACAGGCATTCGTAGTCCTTGATGGGACCGAATATCCGGGCGCAGAACAGGCCGTCCCTTTCCGGTTTGAAGGTGCGGTAGTTGATGGTCTCCGGCTTCTTGATCTCGCCGAAGGACCAGGACCGAATGCGCTCCGGACTGGCGATGGTGATTTGCACCTCGTCGAAGCTCCGCGGACCGGTCGATTGACCAAAGACCTTCATCAGTTCGCTCATCAACGTCTCCTGCTCATCATGCCGGGCCGGACCCGGCGGGTACGGCGGCGGGGCCGCCGGCACTTTCGCTCAAACCGTTACAGCTCGCGCTGGTTGAGTTCCACATTGAGGCCAAGGGACCGGAGTTCCTTCACCAGAACATTGAAGGATTCTGGTATCCCGGCTTCGAAGGTGTCGTCGCCCCTGACGATGGCCTCGTAGATCTTGGTGCGGCCCGACACGTCGTCGGACTTGACCGTCAGCATCTCTTGCAAGGTATAGGCGGCGCCGTAGGCTTCCAGCGCCCAGACCTCCATTTCGCCGAACCGCTGGCCGCCGAACTGGGCCTTGCCGCCCAGCGGTTGCTGGGTGACGAGGCTGTAGGGACCGATGGAGCGCGCGTGGATCTTGTCGTCCACCAGGTGGTGCAGCTTCAGCATGTAGAGGTAGCCCACCGTCACCTTGCGGTCGAACTGACGTCCCGTCCGCCCGTCCACCAAAACCACCTGGCCCGAGGTATCGAGTCCGGCCTTCACCATCAAGGCGTTGATGTCGTCTTCGCTCGCCCCGTCGAACACCGGCGTGGCGATGGGCACGCCGGCAGTTTCGTTGGCGGCGAGCTCGGCCAGCGCCTCGTCATCGAGGGACGCCATTTCCGCGTTCCAGACTTTCTCGCCGTAAATGTCCTTCAGGGTCCTCTTGATCTCCGCCGACTTGCCGACGCGGCGGTAGACGTCCAGTGCCTCGCCGATCTGCCGGCCAAGGCCCGCCGAGGCCCAACCGAGATGGGTCTCCAGGATCTGCCCCACGTTCATGCGTGACGGCACCCCCAAGGGGTTCAGCACGATATCCACCGGCGTGCCGTCTTCGAGATAGGGCATGTCCTCGATGGGGACGATCTTAGAAACCACGCCCTTGTTGCCGTGACGTCCCGCCATCTTGTCGCCGGGCTGCATCTTGCGCTTCACCGCGACGAAGACCTTGACCATCTTCATCACACCCGGCGACAGCTCGTCGCCGCGCTGCAGCTTATCGACCTTGTTCTCGAAGCGGGCTTCAAGATGCTCGTTGGCGGTATTGGCTTGCTGGTTGATCCCCTCGACTTCGCGCATCACCTTGTCGTTCTTGACGGTGATCTGACGCAACTGGCCGGGGGTCAGCTCAATGAGCATGGCATCGGTGATCTTGGCCCCGGATTTCATGTCCTTGGGCCCGGAATCGGCGACGCGGCCGACCAGGACATCCCGTATCCGGGCAACGTAACCGCGCTCTAAGATCGCCTTCTCGTCGTCGCGGTCCTTGGTGAGATGCTCGATCTCGTCGCGTTCGATGGCGAGCGCGCGTTCGTCCTTGTCGACGCCGCGTCGCGAGAACACCCGCACTTCGACGATGGTGCCGGCAACGCCGGGCGGCAGGCGGAGAGAGGTATCGCGCACGTCGGACGCCTTTTCACCGAAGATCGCCCGCAGCAGTTTCTCTTCCGGCGTCATCGGGCTCTCGCCCTTAGGCGTGACCTTGCCGGTCAGAATATCGCCGGGTTGCACCTCGGCGCCGATATAGACGATTCCCGCCTCGTCGAGATTGCTCAGCGCCTCTTCGCCGACATTGGGAATGTCGCGGGTGATTTCCTCCTGGCCCAGCTTGGTGTCCCGCGCCATGACCTCGAATTCCTCGATATGGATCGAGGTGAACACATCATCGCGGACGATGCGTTCCGAGATCAGGATCGAATCCTCGAAGTTGTAGCCGTTCCAGGGCATGAAGGCGACCAGGATGTTGCGCCCCAAAGCCAGTTCGCCCAGGTCGGTCGACGGGCCATCGGCGATGATATCGTCCTCGGCCACCACGTCGCCCACCTTCACCAGCGGCCGGTTGTTGATGCAAGTATTCTGGTTGGACCGTTGGAACTTCAGGAGGTTATAGATGTCCACCGTGGATGCCGTGGCGTCGGTCTCGTCGGTGGCGCGGATGACGATGCGGGTCGCGTCCACCTGGTCGACGACACCCGAGCGCCGCGCCGAGACAACAACCCCTGAATCCCTGCCCACCACCTCTTCCATTCCGGTCCCCACCAGGGGCGCATCGGTGCAGATCAGGGGCACCGCCTGACGCTGCATGTTCGATCCCATCAACGCCCGGTTGGCGTCGTCGTTGGCCAGGAACGGGATCAGCGAGGCGGCCACCGAAACCAGCTGTTTGGGCGACACGTCCATGAAGTTGATGTCCTCGGTCCGCGCCATCACGAATTCGCCGCCGCTGCGGCAGGACACGAAGTCGGCCACCAGGCGGCTCTTGGAATCCAGCTCGGCATTGGCCTGGGCGATGGTGTGTTTGCTCTCTTCCATAGCCGACAGGTAGATCACCTCATCGGTGACCTTGCCATCCACGACCTTGCGGTAGGGGCTTTCGATAAAGCCGTATTTGTTGACCCGTGCGTAGGTCGCCAGGGAATTGATGAGGCCGATATTGGGGCCCTCTGGCGTCTCGATGGGGCAGATACGGCCGTAATGGGTGGGATGCACGTCGCGCACCTCGAAACCGGCGCGCTCCCGCGTCAGGCCGCCCGGCCCGAGGGCGGAAAGCCGCCGCTTATGGGTGATTTCCGACAGCGGATTGGTCTGATCCATGAACTGAGAGAGCTGGGAGGAACCGAAGAACTCGCGCACTGCGGCGGCCGCCGGCTTGGCGTTGATCAGGTCATGGGGCATGACCGAATCGATATCGACGGAACTCATCCTTTCGCGGATGGCGCGTTCCATGCGCAACAGGCCGACCCGATACTGGTTCTCCATCAGTTCGCCGACCGACCGCACCCGGCGGTTGCCCAGATTGTCGATGTCGTCGATTTCGCCACGCCCATCCTTGAGTTCGACCAACATCTTCACCACCGCTAAGATGTCTTCCTTGCGCAGCGTGCGCACCTGGTCGTCGGTCTCGAGCCCCAGCCGCGCGTTCATCTTGACCCGGCCAACCGGCGAGAGGTCATAGCGTTCTGAATCGAAGAACAGGCCCCGGAACAGTGTTTCGGCGGTGTCCGTGGTCGGCGGCTCGCCCGGACGCATGACCCGGTAGATATCGGTCAAGGCTTCGGCCCGAGAGGTGTTTTTGTCGGCGGCCAAGGTGTTGCGAATATAGGGTCCGACATTGACATGGTCGATGCCGAGGGTCGGAACATTGACGATGCCGGCTTGCTTGATGGCCTCGAGGTTTTCTTCGCCGAGTTCCTCGCCGGCCTCGGCCAGGACCTCGCCGGTTGTCTCGTTCACCAGATCGATGGCGACGTAGCGGCCCATCAGGTTTTCATCGGACACCAGGACTTCGGCAAGGCCGCTTTCCAGCAACCGGCGTGCGGTGCGCGGCGTGATCTTGTCTTCCGCCTTGGCCACCACTTTGCCGTTCTTGGCGTTGATTAGGTCGGTGGTGAGCTTGATGCCACGGTAGTGCTCTGGATCGAACATCGTCTTCCAGCCCTTCTTGGTGGCGGTGAAGGGAATCACGTCATAGAAATGGGCCAGGATGTCTTCGGTCGGCATGCCTTGGGCTTCTTCCGCAAGGAAGCGCTCGCCGGCATCGGCGCGCTCGGCGCGCAGTTTTTCGGTCGCGTCGTTGTCCAGTGCCAGGAGAAGCGTGGAGACCGGCAATTTACGCCGCCGGTCGATGCGCACATAGACCAGATCCTTGGCGTCGAACTCGAAGTCGAGCCAGGAACCGCGATACGGGATGATGCGGGCAGCGAAGAGGTATTTTCCCGACGAATGAGTCTTGCCCTTGTCGTGGTCGAAGAACACGCCGGGGGACCGGTGCATCTGCGAAACGATGACACGCTCGGTGCCGTTGATGATGAAGGTGCCGTTCTGGGTCATGAGCGGCATATCGCCCATGTAGACATCCTGTTCCTTGATGTCGCGGATCGACCGGGCGCCGGTGTCCTCGTCCACGTCCCAGACCAACAGCCTGAGCGTCACCTTCAGCGGCGCGGCATAGGTCAGGCCCCGCTGCTGGCATTCCTCGGTATCGTATTTGGGCTCCTCGAATTCGTATTTCACGAATTCCAAGGTGCCGCGGTCGGCAAAATCCTTTATCGGGAAGACCGACTTGAACACCTCCTGCAATCCGGTATCGGGCCGCTTTTCAGCGGGGATGTACATATGCAGAAACTCTTCATAGGAAGACTGCTGCATCTCGATCAGATTGGGCATGGGCATGGCCGAGGGGATACGCCCAAAATCTAAACGGACACGTTTGCGGCCGGTGAAGGATTTCGCCATGGATCGATGGTCCTTGTTAATCGATGCGTTTAACTGAAAATTTTTATAATCGAATCTCTTGCACTGTTTGGCGCCCAGTCCCCCGGCGGCACGGCGCCAGGGGGCTGGGACCCGTTAGGCGCGCCCCATGGGGAGGCGCCGGAGGGCCTTAGGCAAGCTCCACCGTGGCGCCGGCCCCTTCGAGCTGCTCCTTGAGCTTTTCGGCCTCTTCCTTGCCGACACCCTCTCTGATGGGCTTCGGCGCGGATTCGACCAGGTCCTTGGCTTCCTTGAGCCCCAGTTTGGTGATCGCCCGGACCTCCTTGATGACATTGATCTTCTTTTCGCCGTACCCGGCAAGGATAACGTCGAAGGTATCCTTGACCTCGGCTTCCTCGCCGCCCGCGGCCGGCCCCGCAGCGGCCACCGCCACCGGCGCCGCCGCGCTTACGCCCCACTTCTCCTCGAGAAGCTTGGACAACTCCGCGGCCTCGATAACGGTGAGGACGGAAAGATCTTCCACAATTTTTTCGATATCAGCCATGTTTCACTCCATAAGGCTTGAACGTCTGGGTCTGGATCGGCTAAGCCGCCTCTCCCATTTCCGAATAGGCCGCGATCACGCGGGCCACCTGACCGCCCGGCGCGTTGAGCACCCGGGCGATCCTGGTCGCCGGGGTCGACAACATGCCAACGATCCCGGCGCGAAGCTCTTCGAGGGAGGGCAGCGCGGCAAGCGCATTGATCCGCTCGACACCAAGCTCCTGGTCGTCCAACGCGCCGCCGACGATGACCAGCTTGTCATTGTCCTTGGCGAACCTGACGGCCACCCTGGCCGCGGCCACCGGGTCATCCGACATGGCAACCGCCGTCGGCCCCTGGAACAAAGGCGTGAGCCCGGCAAACTTCGTGCCTTCCAGGGCGAGACGCGCGAGCCGGTTCTTGGTCACCTTGAAGCTGGCCCCCGCTGCGCCCATCCGGCGGCGGAGATCGGATGATTCCGCCACCGTCAGCCCGTTCTGACGGGTCACCACCATGAGGTTGGTGCCCTCGAACAGGCTCTTGAGCGAAACCACCAGTTTTTCCTTCTCGGTACGGTTCACTTTCGTCTCCTAGACAGGCCTTCCCGGTTGGAACGCGGGAAGGCGTTCTCCACTGGACCCCAGGGGTGCGCCTTGGGGTCCGCTCCCCTGTCCCAGAAGTTCAAGCCCAGGGGCTTAAAGCCCCGGGATCGACTCCCGTCTGTGCAGGCGGTTTCCCCTTAAGCCACCGGTCGCACCCGGCGGCACCTGCGGTCTTGGACAGGCGGGCGAAGCATTGCCCCGCCCTCATCCCGCCCCATGAGGGGGCGGAAACCTTTGTTGCCCGGGCTAGCCGCCCAGGCTCGAAATCTCCAGCCGCACCCCCGGCCCCATGGTCGAGGAGAGCGACACCCTTTTCACATACGTCCCCTTGGCGCCCGCCGGCTTGGCTTTCATCACGGCGTCGTAAAGCGCACGGACATTGGCGGCCAACTGATCGTCGGCGAAGCTCACCTTGCCGACCCCGGCGTGGATGATTCCCGCCTTTTCGGTACGGAATTCCACCTGGCCACCCTTGACCGCGGCCACCGCCGCGGCGACGTCCGGCGTCACCGTGCCGAGCTTGGGGTTGGGCATCAGGCCCCGGGGGCCGAGGATCTTACCCAGTTTGCCGACCACGCTCATCATGTCGGGGGTGGCCACGCAGCGGTCGAAATCGATCTCACCCGCCTGAATCTTCTGGGCCAAGTCGTCGCCGCCGACCAGGTCGGCGCCGGCGTCTTCCGCCTCCTTGACCTTGTCGCCCTTGGCGAACACCGCCACCCGCACGGATTTGCCGGTGCCGTGGGGAAGCGAGATCACGCCGCGCACCATCTGATCCGCGTGGCGCGGATCGACGTTGAGATTGATCGACATTTCCACCGTTTCGTCGAATTTCGTCGTCGCCCGTTCCTTGACCATCTTCACCGCAACGCCGAGCGCGTAATCGGCATCCCGATCGATGCCGTCGATGGCCTTCTTCATGCGTTTTCCGTGCTTCGCCATGGCCCTACCCCACCACTTCCAGGCCCATGGAACGCGCCGTGCCGGCGATAATCTTGGCCGCCTGGTCGATATCGTTGGCGTTTAGGTCCACCTTCTTTTTTTCCGCGATCTCGCGGCACTGGGCCATGGTGACGGTACCGACGATGTCCTTGCCCGGCTCCGGGGACCCCTTGTCCAGGCGCGCCGCCTTCTTCAGGAAAAAGCTGGCCGGCGGTGTCTTGGTCGTAAACGAGAAGCTCCGGTCGTGGTAAATCACGATGTTGACCGGGATCGGCATGCCCTGCTCGAGCCCTTCGCTCTGGCACTGGGCGTTGAACGCCTTGCAGAATTCCATGATATTGACGCCGTGCTGGCCCAGGGCCGGCCCGATGGGCGGCGACGGATTGGCCTGACCGGCGGGAACCTGGAGCTTGATGAAGCCCATTTCTTTTTTTGCCATGCTCTTCCCTTTCCTACCACCACCACGCGCGCCCGAGGCACGCTTTCAAGGGTTGTGCGGTGCGGCCCCCCCAGGTCTTTGGAGGCGGGCCTCCCGCACGGGGCGCCGGGCGGACCCGGCCGGTTACAAACGCTTTCCTCAGGCCTTTTCGACCTGGGAATATTCCAACTCAACCGGGGTCGCCCGGCCGAAGATCGACACCGCCACCTTGAGCCGCGCCCTTTCCTCGTCCACTTCTTCCACATAGCCCACGAAGGAGGTGAACGGGCCGTCGCTGACCCGGACCTGCTCGCCGATCTCGAAGGTGACCGAAGGCTTGGGCCGCTCGATTCCTTCCTGGACCTGTTGCAGGACCCGGTCGACCTCGCGTTGGGGCACCGGGCTCGGCCGCGAACTGGCGCCCAGGAACCCGGTCACTTTGGGGGTATTCTTGACCAGATGCCAGGTGTCGTCGGTCATCTCCATCTTCACCAGCACATAGCCCGGGAAGAACTTGCGCTCGGCCTGGATCTTGGCGCCCCGGCGCATCTCCACGACCTCCTCGACGGGAACCAGGACCTCCTCGAACAGCGCGCCCATCCCCTTCTGGTCGGCCTGCTCGCGAACGGATTCGGCCACCTTTTTCTCGAAGCCCGAATAGACGTGGATGACATACCAGTGTTGCGCCATGTGCCCTTACTTAACAAATAACTTCAGTTACCCAAACCCAGGACCAATTTGATCACCTCCGAAATGATGTAATCGACGATGAGAAAGAAAACCGCCGCCACCGCCACCATGATGAAAACCATGATCGTCGTGATCGTCGTCTCCTTGCGGGTCGGCCAAGTGACCTTGGTTATCTCTTGGCGCACTTGTTGGATGAATTGAAACGGTGATATCTTCGCCATCATTAAATTCGACCATGGTACCCAGCGGCAGAAACGCCGAACCGCAAGCTGGCAGGAGCGGAGGGCCTCGAACCCCCAACCTCCGGTTTTGGAGACCGGCGCTCTGCCAATTGAGCTACGCTCCTTCGCAGCGGCAACTTTGCGGCGATACGGTCGCCGTGCCCTCTTCCTTCACCCGCGCGCCCTAAGTGGGGCCAAACCTATTCGATGATCTTGGCGACGACGCCGGCGCCCACCGTGCGCCCGCCCTCGCGGATGGCAAAGCGCAAGCCCTCGTCCATGGCGATGGGCTGGATCAGCTCCACGCTCATGGACACGTTGTCCCCCGGCATCACC
>JAPUGG010000269.1 GCA_027292975.1 Alphaproteobacteria bacterium
GCGCCCCGCCCATGATGGCCCTGGCTCTGAAAATTGCCATGTACACCGGGCAGCGCGAAGGCGACGTGCTAGCGATGACTTGGCACGATTATGACGGCAACAATATCCGGCTCGTTCAGAGCAAGACCGGCACCAAGCTCACGATCCCTGTCCACAGCACCCTCAAGGCGGCTCTGGATGCACAGGATCGGGTGTCGCCGATAATTCTAACCACCGAAACCGGCAAGCCCTTCACGGACTCCAATTTCCGCCACCATTTCGGCAAGGTGAGGAAGGCCGCTGGTCTGCATGGACTGGTCTTTCATGGCTTGAGATACACGGCGGCCAAAAATCTGGCAGAAGCCGGCTGCACCACAAGGGAGATAGCAGCGATCACCGGCCACAAGGCCCTGGCCATGATCGAGAAATACACTCAGGGCGTCGACCAGGAGCGATTGGCCGGGGCTGCTATTCTGAATCTTGAGAACGCCAAACGAACGAAAAATGGAAAACCGCGCTGACTAATGGAAATCTTTTTGACTAACCATTTGGAAACAACCAAGAAATGATTGCGCTTCTCTCCCCCGTCATCAGCGCCGCGGCGATGCCCCCGGCGGCCCCCGGCAGGGCTTGGGTGATGCGCCGAAACAATGTCGCGCGGAGATCGCCGATGGCGCCGCGCAGCGCCGCCAGCCACCCGGACGGCGCGCCGCCCTGGGCAAGCTCCGGCGCCCTGACGGCGAAGCCGACCGCGCCGATCCCCTTGAACCAGGCCGAGCGCGCGAAATCGAAGCCGCCGGGCACCGCCGGCGGCGGCGGCGGCATCAGGATCGCCAGCACCCTGATCTCGGCACCGTTGGTGAATGTTTGCCCGCCGACCGGCGCCAAGGAGGGACGCACCCTGATGCGAACACGGGCCGGCTCCCGGGCCGGCGCCAGGCGATCGATGGCGGAAACCGCCACCGTGAGGCGCACGCCCTTGATTCCGGGCTCCTGGGCGACGATCCGGCCGCGCACCAGGACCGGCCCGAGACGCGCGTTGAGCACCGGCGCCGCGAGCCGATAGCTCTCCACCTCGATGGCGGTGAACCCCAAGGCCGGTGCGCCTAAGAGGAAGGCGACGATCACCATGGCCTCGCCCCGCCCGCTTTTCCGGAGCCGCCGGTAGCCGATGCACCCCAGGCAAAGGGCGGCGATCAGGAGCGCCGGGGCCCAAGCGGCGGCCGGCTCGAACGGCAGGACGAAATAGCCGGCGACGCCGCCGCCGATCCCGACCGGCACCCACAGCGGCCAGCGCTCCCGCTCGGCGGCGAAGGCGCGGGCGAGCCGGCGCACCGGCCCCCCGCCGCGTGGCTCAAGCCGGGCCTCCGGCTCCGCGTACATTCTCCCCCTCCCCAGGCGGTCAAGAAAATGCTGCTTGGTGTTTCGCGCCCGCGAATATGGTAGTAACGGGCCCGTCTTGTCGGCAGATTACCAGCAGAACCGCCCGAGAGCCATGGCCGAGCCTTCAAAAGTCGTCACCCGTTTCGCCCCTAGCCCCACCGGATTTCTCCACATCGGCGGGGTCCGCACGGCGCTTTTCAACTGGCTGTTTGCGCGGCACAACAATGGGCGCGCGCTGCTCCGGATCGAGGACACCGACCGCAAGCGCTCGACCGAGCAAGCGATCACCGCCATCCTCGACGGCCTCAGCTGGATGGGACTCGACTGGGACGGTGAGGTGGTCTTCCAGTCCAAAGGCGCGGCACGCCACGCCGAGATCGCTAACGGATTGCTGGATCGGGGCCACGCCTATCTCTGCTATGCCAGCCCCATTGAGCTGGCGGAAATGCGGCAACGGGCCAAGGCCGAGGGTCGGTCCATGCGCTACGACGGGCGCTGGCGGGACCGCGATCCGGCCGACGCGCCCCCCGGGGTTGAGCCGGTGGTTCGCTTCAAGGCGCCCCGGGACGGCGAGACCGTCATCGCCGACCATATCCAGGGGGATGTCCGCGTCGCCAATTCGGAGCTCGACGACATGATCTTGCTGCGGTCCGACGGCACACCCACCTACATGCTGTCGGTGGTGGTCGACGACCACGACATGGGGATCACCCACGTCATCCGCGGCGACGACCACCTGACCAACACCTTCCGCCAAACCCAGCTTTATGAGGCGCTGGGCTGGCAGGCGCCGGATTTCGCCCATATGCCGCTGCTCCATGGCGCCGACGGGGCGAAGCTGTCCAAACGGCACGGGGCGCTTGGGGTGGACGCCTACCGGGATAGGGGGTTCCTGGCCGAAGCCATGTTCAATTACCTGCTCCGCCTGGGCTGGAGCCACGGCGACCAGGAGATCATCTCCCGCGACGATGCCGTCGCCTGGTTCACCCTCGAGGCCGTCGGCCGGGCCGCGGCACGGTTCGATTTGGACAAGCTCACCGCCTTGAATGCCCATTACATCCGCGCGGCCGACGACAAGCGGCTGCTAGGATTAGTGCTTCCCCTGGTCGAAGCGGCCATCGGTAAAAAAGTTGACGAGTCGGGGCGCCAGCGGCTCGGCCGCGGATTGGCCGGCCTAAAACCCCGCGCCTCGACGCTCAACGAGCTGGCGGAAAAGGCGGCCTTTTACGTCACCCCCAGGCCCCTTACGCTCACCGCCAAGGCTGAGAAGCAGCTTGGCCCCGAAGCGCTGGCGCATCTTGCCGCCCTCGCCGCGCGCCTAGAGCTGCTCGAGGATTGGACCGCCCCAGCCCTTGAACAGACCGTCAGGAACTATGTCGAGGAGAACGGCCTCAAGCTCGGCGCGGTGGCCCAGCCGCTTCGCGCCGCCTTGACGGGAAAGACCGAATCTCCCGGCCTGTTCGAGGTGCTGGAGGTGCTTGGCCGCGATGAATCCCTGGCCCGCGTCGAAGATGGTGGTGCCAAGGTGGGCGCCTGAACGACCGGCCCCTCACCGGTTTGATAAATAAGGATTCTCATACTATGCTGGCCGGTGAGGCGGACAGCCGTTTGCGCGGGTGATCAGGGAAGGACGAGCATGGCGAGAACCACGTCACCAGGGGGAAAGAAACAGACCGTTACCCTCACGGATAATTCAACCGGCAAGACGGTGGAATTCCCCTTATTGAAGGGCCGGTTGGGACCGAAAGTCATCGATATCCGTAGCCTGTACGGCCAGACCGGCTATTTCACCTACGACCCGGGTTTTACGGCCACAGGATCCACCGAATCCGCCATTACCTATATCGACGGCGATAAGGGCATTCTCCTCCATCGCGGCTATTCCATCGAGGACCTAGCCGAGAAGAGCGACTACATGGAGGTCTGTTACCTACTTCTCAACGGCGAGCTTCCCAACCGCGCCCGGAAACGCGAGTTCGAACACACCATTTCCATGCACACCATGGTGCATGAGCAGCTCAATTTCTTCTTCCGGGGCTTCCGCCGCGATGCCCACCCCATGGCCATCATGTGCGGCGTGGTGGGAGCGCTGTCGGCCTTCTATCACGATTCCACCGATATCGGCGATGCCCGCCAGCGCATGATCGCCTCGTACCGGCTGATCGCCAAGATGCCGACCATCGCCGCCATGGCCTATAAGTTCTCCATCGGCCAACCCTTCATGTACCCGCGCAACGACCTCAAATACGCCGAAAACTTTCTCTACATGATGTTCGGCGTGCCGTGCGAGGACTACCACGTGAACCCGGTTCTGGCCAAGGCCATGGACCTGATATTCATTCTCCACGCCGACCACGAGCAAAACGCGTCGACCGCGACGGTGCGCCTGGCGGGATCGACCGGCGCCAATCCCTTCGCCTGCATCGCGGCGGGGATCGCCTCGCTTTGGGGCCCCGCCCATGGCGGCGCCAACGAGGCGGTACTGCAGATGCTGGGCGAGATCGGCCAAACCAAAAACATCAAGTCTTACCTCGCGCGGGTGAAGGACCGGACCAATCCGACCATGCTGATGGGCTTCGGCCACCGGGTCTACAAGAACTACGATCCCCGCGCTAAGGTGTTGCGAAAGGCGTGTCACGCGGTATTGAAGGAACTCAAGATCAAGGACGAGCCGCTTCTCGATCTGGCCATGGAATTGGAGAAAATCGCGGTCAAAGACGACTATTTCGTCTCGCGCAGGCTCTACCCCAACGTGGATTTCTATTCGGGCATTATCCTAAAGGCGATGGGCTTCCCGACCTCCATGTTCACGGTGCTGTTCGCGGTCGCCCGCACCGTCGGCTGGATCGCCCAATGGTCGGAGCTGATCGAGGATCCGGTCCAGAAGATCGGCCGGCCCCGCCAACTCTATATTGGCAAGGGCCGGCGCAAATTCGTCCCCCTTTCTAAGCGGAAGTAGAGCCGATCACGGCGCGGAGCGGGCCGCCGTCCCGCGCTTGGCGATAATCCCCATGACAATTTCAGCCGCCCGTTGGCTGGAGGGCGCCTGGCCGAGACCCAGGGCGCGGGCCACCTTGGCCAGGTCATGGGCCTGGGCACGGCGGGCTTCAGGGTCGCGAAACATCGTCGTTAACGCGCCGGCGATGTCCTTCGCCTTGCACTTTTCCTGGATGAACTCCGGCGCCACCTCGCGGTCCAGCACGATGTTGACGACCGAGGCGTAGGCGATCTTGATCATCAGTTTGAGCACCACGTCGGACATCAGGGCCACGCGATAGGCGATCACCATGGGAACGCCCGCGACGGCGAGTTCGTAGGTCACCGTCCCCGAGGCGGCAAGCGCTAAGTCGCTGGCGGCGAATGCGCCGCGCTTGTCCTCGATCCCCTCGGTCACGGTGACCGGAAGAGGCCATCGGGCCACCGCCTTGCGTACCTTGTCCGACACCGTCGCCACCGTCGGTACCACCACGGCGAGATCGGGAATCTCCGCCTCAAGGCGGGCGAGCACCTCGCCGAAGACGGGCAAAAGACGGTCCACCTCGGAATGACGGCTGCCGGGAAGGACGCAGAGCAGCGGCTGCGCTTCGCCGATGCCGTGGCGCGACCGAAAACCGGGCCCGTTGCCCAGCTCGAACCCCATTTCCACTACCGGATGGCCGACGAAGGTGGCATCGAGGCCCCATTTCGTGAAATAGGGCGCCTCGAAGGGAAAGATCACCAAGAGATGATCCAGGAAACCGGAGATCATCCGCGCCCGTCGCGGACGCCACGCCCAGACCGTGGGCGCGACGTAATGCACCAACGCGGGCCCCGTGCCTTTCAACTTCTTGCCCACCCGGAAGGCGAAGGCCGGCGAATCTATGGTGATCACGATGTCGGGCCCGAGCGCGCGGACATTACGGGCTGTATCATTGATGCGCCTGAGAACCCTGGGGATGTGGGGGACGATCTCGAAAATGCCGCCGATGGAAAGCTCCTCCATGGGGAAAAAACTTTCGAACCCATGGCCCGCCCCCGCCGCGGTCATCTCACCGCCGCCGATGCCGGAAAACCGGACCTCGCCCCCGGTGCGCGCGATCAACGCAGCCATCAGGCCGGCCCCTATGTGATCGCCCGAATGCTCCCCGGCAAGCAGGCAAATATGGGGCGCGTCCCCGCCACCGGTCCCCCCGGGTCCCGGCACGGAATTCATGTGGACAGATCGGCGGCAACCACGAAAAGGCCCGCCTCATCCGCCACGCCGACCACCTCGTCGCGGTGGAGCACGAGGGTACCGCCGGCCTCGACGACGATGCCCCTCAAGCCCGCCCGGGCCGCGGCGCGCACCGTACCGACGCCGATGGTCGGCAGATCGACACGACGTTCCTGGCTGGGCTTCTTGACCTTGACCAGGACCCCGCCGGGTCCCTCCCGCGCAAGCCCGGCGCACCGTGCGATCAAGGCATCGGTCCCTTCGACTCCTTCGACGCCGAGCACGACGCCTTGCTGCACGACAACGGCCTGGCCCACATCCATGGCGCCCACGGCCTTGGCGACGTCGAGACCGAGGGCGATATCGGGTGCCGCCAATTCATCGGGTCCGTGGCGGCCCAACGTTCCTTCTTCCACCAATAGGCCGGCCAGCACGTCATCGGCACCGACCACGGCGAGGCCTTCGCCTTCCAATTCCTTCACCAGGATCGTGAGCAACCGGTCGTCCCCCAAGGCGGCCGTGCCCAACTTGGCGAACAGCTTGGCGCCCCGCCCGTCGAGCCCGAGATTCAGCAACGATGGCCGCTTCACGGTACCGGCAAAGACCACTTCCCCGACCCCGGCGTCCTGGAGCGCGTCGATGGCGCCGCCGATGGCGCCGAGCGGGACCCAGGCATGTTCGATACCGGCAACCAGATCCGGCGCCGTTTGGCCCTCCAGGGCGAGGATAAACGCAGGACGCTCCTGCGCCTGGGCGGCATCAACCATGAGCGCCGGCAGCTCACCTTGACCGGCGATGATACCGAGTTTAGGCAGCACGCTTGGTTTGGGGCTGACAGACGGTGCGGGACGAATCGGCCTGGATGAAGTGAACGATCTCCATCACCGCGGCATCGTCCTTGAACATGTCGGCGACATCGTCGAGGCGTTCGGCGAGCGTGCCTTCCTCGGCGAAGAGCAACCGATATGCCGCCCGCAGGGAATGGATGTCTTCCCGGGAGTAACCGCGCCGCTTTAGGCCGACCGTATTCAGACCGCTGAGATAGGCCCTGTTCCCGATGACCGAGCCGTAGGGAATGACGTCATTCTCGACGCCCGACAATCCGCCCACCATGGAATGGTGACCGATGCGCACGAATTGATGAATAGCGGCGAGCCCGCCGAGAATGGCGTAATCGCCAATCGTGACGTGCCCGCCGAGCGTGGTGTTGTTGGCCATGATCACCGAACTGCCGATCAGGCAATCATGGGCCACATGGGCACCCACCATGATCAGGCAATCGCTGCCGACCCGCGTCATCAAACCCCCTCCCGCGGTACCGGGATGGATGGTGACATGCTCCCGAATGACGGTCCTCTGGCCGATCACAACTTGTGACGGCTCACCTTTGTATTTGAGGTCCTGGGGCCGCGCGCCGATGACCGCGAAAGGATAAACCTCGCTATTGGCGCCGATTTCCGTCCGGCCGTCGACGACGACGTGGGACTGCAGCTTGACGCTGGCGCCAAGCCGGACATGCGGCCCGACGCAACAGTACGGTCCGATGCTGACGCCTTCCCCAACCTCGGCGGCGGGATCGATTATAGCCGTGGGATGAATCTTGGTCATGGGGCTCATTCGTCGACAATCATCGCCGCAAAGGTGGCTTCGGCCACCAGGGTGCCGTCGACACGGGCCTCTCCCCTGAACTTCCAGACATTGCGGCGATTGTGTAATTTTTGAACATGGACGTGGAGCGTGTCCCCTGGTCCCACCGTCTTGCGAAACCGGGCATCGTTGATGGTCAGGAAATACACCAGTTTTCCTTCCGCCTCGGGTCCCAAGGTTTCAACCACCAGCACCGCGGCGGTCTGGGCCATGGCTTCGATGATAAGGACCCCGGGCACCACGGGCTGGCCTGGAAAATGGCCCTGGAAGTAGAATTCGTTGATTGTGACGTTCTTGATGCCGACGGCGCTTTCGTTGGCAACCACATCGTCCA
>JAPUGG010000027.1 GCA_027292975.1 Alphaproteobacteria bacterium
AAGGCGGGCGTGGTGGTCCGCGTCGGTGCCGAGATACCGGACATCTCAAGTGCTGGGTCCCTGAAGCGGGCGCTGCTCGCAGCCCAATCCATCGTCCGCAACGAGGCCTCCTCGGGGCTTTATATCGCGCGCATGTTTGACGCCCTCGGCATCGCCGATCGGGTCGCCGACAAGACCGTGTGCCTGCCCACCGGCGGCGACGTGCTCGATCATCTCGCCGGCAGCACCATCGCCGGGGAAATCGGCTTCGGCCAACTGACCGAGATCCGCCGGCTCGAGCCCGAGGGCCGGATCAGGTTGGTGGGCGCGCTTCCCAAGGAGCTGGAAAACATCACCAGCTATGCCGCGGCACCGCTGGCGGGCGCCGGCGACGCCGATGCCGCCACCGCCTATGTCCGGTTCCTGGCCGGCGACCAGGCGCGAAAAATCCTGGTAACCTCGGGCGTCGAATGACACCCGGGGTCGGGGGGAAACGCCCGCGGCCCTTTCGTCAGTTCCCGGTGAAGCCGTAAAGGCGCTGGGGATTGTCGACCAGCACCCGGCGGAGCATCCCGTCATCGCCCGCCCAATGGCAGAGAAGATCACAGAGGTCGCCGTCGTTGGGCATCGCCCCCCTGACCATCACATGGGGCCAGTCCGAACCCCAGACCAAGTGATCGGGCGCGGCCTCGAACAGGGCGCGGGCGAAGGGATCGGTGTCGGCGTAGGGCACGGTGTCGCGGGAAATGCGGTAAGGCCCGGTCAGTTTGACCCAGGCCCGGCCGCCCGCCATTAAGCGCAGCAGCGCCTGGAACCCCGGAATGTCGGGAGACTGGCCCGGGCGAACATAGCCGAGATGCCCGAACACCAAATCCACCGGGAAATCCGCGAACTGGGCATCCAGGTCCGGCACGCCGTCCACATGGATCAGCAATTCCATGTGCCAGCCCAGCGGCCGGATGCGATCCGCCAGCGCCCGGGCGCGTGCGAGAGGCAATGTCGCGTTCGGTTCGGCCACATCGACCAGGTTGAGCCTGACGCCGCGCACCCCCAAAGCGTGAAGCCGCGCCAACTCGGCATCGTCCACCCCGTCGGCGACCACCGCCACCCCGCGGGCTTTCTCGCCAAACCGCTGGAGGGCGGCCAGCAGGACCGTGTTGTCGGTACCGTAGACGCTGGGCTGCACCAAGACGGCCCGCTCGATGCCAAGGGTCTCCAGCAGGGCGAGATAGCTGGCCGGCAGGGCATCGGGCGGCGTGTAGATGCGTTGGGTCGCGTAATCGAATTGGTCCGCCGGTCCGCAAATATGGGCGTGACAGTCACATGCCTTGGCGGGGAAGGCGCGGGTCGGCGCGCGCGGATTGGGGTCCGGCGGCGCGCAGAGCGGCGCGCTATCGGTCCCCGGGGGGCCGGCGTCGGTTGGCGAAGGTGTCATGGTCCGGTGCCGCGGCCCAATGGCCCGATGGGCGGATCAGGCCGCCGCCTTCCTGTCGCGCCAGCGCTGCAACATGTAGGGGGTCGCCAGGCAGATCACCAGGGCGACCCACATCACATTGCCCAGGGCCGAAGAAAAGATCACCATGATATCGCCCTCGGACATTTTCAGCACGCGCAGGAAGTAGGTTTCCAACAATGGTCCCAGGATCACGCCGATCAGGATGGCCGCCGTATGGTAGCCGGTCTTGCGCGCGATGTAGCCGATCACCCCGAAGACCAGGGCCAGATACATGTCGAACATGTATTGGCGCGGCACGAAAGCGCCCACCAGGGTGAAGGAAATGATGATGGGCGACATATAGATGGTGGACACCACGGTGATCCGCGACATGTAGCGCGCCAGCGGCGCGATGGTGAAGATCATCATGAAATAGGTCACCGCCATGGCCGCGAACGGCCCATAGGCGAGTTCCGGGTTGTCCATGAACAGGTCCGGCCCCATGGTGACGCCATGGTATTGCAGCACCACCAGCATGATGGCGGCGGTGGCGCCGCCGGGAATGCCGATCACCAGGAGCGGCACCAAGGTGCCCGAGGTCACACCGTTATTCGCCGATTCCGGCGCGATCAGCCCTTCCACGTGCCCGGTGCCGTACAACTCCGGCGTCTTGGAGAAGGTGCGCGATTGCTGATAGGCAACAAACGAGGCGATGGCGGCGCCGGCGCCGGGCACCACGCCGATCACCAGGCCGATCATAGAGGTCCAGATGATGTGCCACCATTTGCTGAGGGCGATGCGGACCCCCTCGATGGTACCGGCCCAGCCCGCCTTCTGCATCGCTTCCCTGCCACGCTTGGACAGGATGGATTCGCCCTCGATGACAAAAAAAGCTTCGGATACGGCGAACAGGCCGACCAGCGCCGGAATGAGCGGGACCTTGTCGTAGAGTTCCAGGAATCCGAAGGTCCCGCGCGGGGTCTCGTAAACCACGTCGGCGCCGATGTAACCGATCATCAGGCCGAAGAACCCGGCGATCAGGCCCTTGAGCGTGTCGCGCGCGGCAATGGTGGCGATCAGCGAGATGCCGAACAGCATGATGACGATCATCTCCACCGAATGGAGGTAAAAAGCCAACTGGGACAACCAGGGCATGGCCAGCAGCGTGATCACCGTCGCCAGCAAGCCGCCGAACACCGATGAAACGAAAGAAATCGCCAATGCCTGCTGGCCGCGGCCCTGCTTGGTCATGGGATAGCCGTCCAGCGGCGTCGCCGCGGCGCCCGCGGTGCCCGGGATATTGACCAGGATCGCGGGAATGCCCGCGCCCATGCGCGAAGAAGCATAAAGCGCGACCATGAAGATGAGGCCGGTTTCCGGGTCCATGGCCAGGGTCATGGGCAGCAGGATGATGATGGTGTTGGCGGCGCTGAACCCGGGGATCGCGCCGACCACCAAGCCTAGGAAGATGGCGGGCAGGATGAGCCACCAAAATGTGAATGTGCGGGCGAACAGTCCGATGAAAAGTCCGGGATCAAATTCCATCTTAGAACAGCCACTCCATCAACTGCTCGAACGGCCCCGCCGGGAACCGTGTGTTGAAGGCGACGATGAACAGCAGATAACCACCAAGGGCGAGTATGCCGGCTATGCTAAAAGCGAGACCCTTCTTTTTCCCCCCGCTCAGCAATAGCATCGCCAGGGACAAAAAGGCGAAAACGGTGAGGGTGAATCCCAGCCATTCGACGAAAAAAATGAATCCCAAGGTCAGGGCGAACAGCGCCAGCCGCTTGGGGATAAAGGAACGGGGTTCCCCCAGCCGACCGAGGCGAAGATCGGCGGTCCCCGCCTTCACTTCCCTGCCGATCCTGACCGCCAAAAGGATCAGCAAGAAGATCAGGATGGTGCCGACGAAGAAGGCGCTGACTTGCGCGATCCGGGGCACGTCGATGATGGTGTAAAAATAATACAGCGTGAATAAGAACGCCCCTATGGGGAGGACCAGATCACCGCCGAGCGATTTCCGCTCGGGATTTTCCTGCTCTTCGTGGTCGGTCATTTGTCTGAGACCTCGTTTTGCGCCAATCCCACCGGATCAAGGCGGAAGGTTTCATCGAGACGGTGGGCTGCGCCATCGCCCCGGTATGCCAGCCAAAATCCGGAATGGCCCAATGCCGGCGCCACCCGGTAAAACGGGCGGCATGCCCCTAAACGAGCATGCCGCCCAAAAACCGCAATGATAACGCCGTGGTTACGCCTTAGGACTTGCCGGTCAGCAGGTCCTTGTACTTCTCGCCGATGGCGGTGATGTCCTTCACGTACTTGTCGATTCCCTCCCGCGACCAGCTCTTGGTGAACAGCGCCATGGGCACCTTAGTTTTCTTCAATACCTTCTGATAGGCCGGATCCCCGTAAACCTTGTTCATGGTGTCGATGAGGATCTTGAAGCGGTCGGGATATTTCTCGACGGCGGCCCGTTTGATCCCGAAGGCGCGTGCGCCGGCGACCAACGGCGGCAGGTTCATGCCGAAATGCTTGTTGACCAGGACCGCGTTCTTGATTTTGTCCGGAATCGGGTTGGTGTCGTCGAAGATCGCAAGAATCCTGAAATTCTTGCCCCGCCGTGCGATGCCGCCCGATGGCAGGGCGCCGCAATCCATTTCGCCGGTGGCGACGCCGGCACGGGTTCTCTTGCCGCCCGATAGCGGGATCACATTGAACTTGGCGCCGGTGTGACGGCCCAGGGCCAGGGCGCCGAGGGTGGCGGGATGGGCGAGCCGGCTGACGCCGATTTGGATGGTCCGCTTCTTCCCTTCGGCGACGATCTCGTCGATGTGTTTGAACTTGCTCTTGCGGCTGACGAAGATCTGCCCGGGGTCCCGGTCCATCTGGCCGAAATAGAAATAGGCATTGAGGTCGAAGGTGGGCTTTTTGACCACCCAGTTCAACACCTCGGGCCCCATGTTGCCGAACAGAAGCTCATAGCAATCGGGTTTGGCGATGCCCATGTATTTTTCGTAGCCGACCCGGCCGGCGGCGCCGGGATAGTAGGACGCCTGGAAATTGACCCCAAGATAGTTTTTCCAAATGCTGGTGAAGGCTTCAAGGTTGCGGGAGGCGCCGCCGCCGTGGCGGGTCGGCACGTAGACCTTGATGTTCCGCGACGGGAACTTCGCCCCGAACGCCTCGGAAGCCGGTGTCCCGGCGAGAATTCCCGCACCCAATGCCGCGGCCGAACCCATGAGGAAGCGGCGGCGGTCGAGTTCGTCAAAATAATCGTCAAGCATGATTTTCTCCCTAGTTATCGAGCGCGGTGCGCGCCTTGGTTCGCGACGGAGCTTTTATCAGGACCGCTCATTGCCGGGCGATGATGCATCCGGCGGACAGTCAGGGTCAAGAACCGTTTTAGGGCACACTGCGATCGAATCGAACCATTTGGCCGGAGTGCGCTCTAGGTCCGTTCCACCTCTCCGTTGGACCTGGGGGCCGGTGGAAACTATGCTGGAAAATGCTCTACCAGGGGAGGACGGACGATCATGAAGATCCTGATGGTGGGCGCCGGCGGCGTCGGTGGCTATTTCGGCGGCCGGTTGGCCGCGGCGGGCGAAGATGTGACCTTCATCGCCCGGGGGCCCCATCTCGCCGCCATGCAGGCCCGCGGGCTCAAGCTGGAAAGCCCCCTTGGCCAAGCGCTCATCGATCCGGTCCGGGCGTGCGCCAACGCCGACGGCCTCGATCCCGTGGATCTGGTTTTCATCGCCGTCAAGCTCGGCGATACGGCCTCGGCCATCGAGGCCTGCCGCGCAGCGGTCGGCCCCGACACGGTGGTGATCTCGTTGCAGAACGGGCTCGCCGCCGATGAATGGCTGGTCGCCGCGTTCGGTGCCGGACGGGTGGCCGGCGCCGTCGCTTATATCGCGTCGAAGATGGCGGCACCGGGCCTGATCAAACACACCGGAACCAATCAGCGCATCCAGGTCGGCGAACTCGCCGGCGGGCTCAGCCCGCGCACCGACCGCATCGCCGCCGCCCTGGTCCGGGCGGGAATAGAATGCGAAAGCGTCGGCGACATCGCCCGCGCGAGGTGGGAAAAATTCGTCTTCCTGGTGGGCTTGGCGGCGACCACGTCATTGACCGGAGAAACCATCGGTGTGATCCGGGCGGATCCCCATATGCGTCAGTTCCTGCGCGCCGCCATGGACGAGGCGGCGGCGGTGGGCCGGGCGCGGGGGATCGACTTCGCCGAAGATTACGCCGACCAGCGCCTTGCCTTCGCCGATTCCCTGCCCGAAACCATGACCTCGTCCATGCATCACGACCTGGCGGCGGGCAAGCCCCTGGAATTGGACTGGCTGTGTGGTGCGGTGGCGCGCATGGGAGTCGAATCCGGTGTGGGAACGCCGGTCAATGCCACCGTTTACGCGGCGCTCAAGACGCGGCGCGGCGGCGACACGGCATCGTGATCCGGCGCGCCGCCCAAAACCCGCAACCCCAAGGGAGTCCCCCATGATTAAAGCCCGCGCCTTTCTTTTCGCATTCCTTGCCTGCCTGGCGGGATATGCCGCCACCGCCGCCGCCGAAGGCCCGACGGTGCGCCTCACCACCAATCTGGGGGTGATCGAACTCGAACTCGATGAAAGCCGCGCCCCGGCCACGGTGCGCAATTTCGTTGGCTACGCCCAACGCGGCCATTACGACGGCACCATTTTCCATCGCGTCATCCGCGGTTTCATGATCCAGGGCGGCGGATTTACCCCCGACATGAATAAAAAGCCGACCCGCGCGCCGATTCGCAACGAGGCCGATAACGGCCTCCGCAACCGCACCGGCACCATCGCCATGGCGCGCACCTCCGATCCCCATTCGGCCACCGCCCAGTTCTTCATCAACACCGTGGACAACGCCAATCTCGACCACCGCTCCAAGGACGCCAGGGGGTGGGGCTACACCGTCTTCGGCCGGGTCGTCAAGGGGCTGGACGTGGTGCGCCGCATCGAGGATTCGCCGACCGGCCGGGCCGGGCGCATGGGCAATGTGCCGCGCCGGGCCATCGTCATCGAGAAGGCGGAAATCCTCCGCTGACAGGGCGCTTCCGCGGTTTGCGCAAATTTCAACCGACCGGGTAATGGCGGTCTTTACCGGTTGACAAGTGTTGGCGGTCATTGCTTTTTTCATGGTTAGCCAACGGCGATATGGAATGCTTCATGGTGCCGAGATCAGGAGAGCCTGCGATGCCCGGAAGATACGAAGAAGCCTACCGCCGGTCGATCGAGGACCCGTCGGGCTTTTGGTCCGAGGCGGCGGCGGGCATCGACTGGATCCGGAAGTGGGACCAGGTTCTCGATTCCTCCAATCCGCCATTCACCCGCTGGTTCAAGGGAGCCGAACTCAACACCTGTTACAATGCGCTGGACCGCCACGCCGACGGCGGCCGCGGCGACCAGAAGGCGCTGATCTACGACAGCCCGGTCACCGGCCGGATCAAGAGCTTCACCTACACCGAGCTTCGTGAGCGCGTCGCCCGGTGCGCCGGCGGTCTGAAGACCCTCGGCGTCGAAAAGGGCGATCTGGTGCTGATCTACATGCCGATGATACCGG
>JAPUGG010000270.1 GCA_027292975.1 Alphaproteobacteria bacterium
CGGCTGACTTCGAGAACACAGACCGATTGCTCGAGAAAGGCGGTCCGCGACAGCAGATAGACATAGGGGTAGAGCACCAGCGTCATCATGGCGATGGCGCCGCCGATGCTGCGAATCTCGGGAAACCAGTAATCGCCTTTCGCCAGGCAGAAGGAGTCCCGGAGGTATCCCTGGACCGGTCCGGCGAACTCGAACAAACCGGTATAGGTGTAGGCGATGACGTAGGCCGGCACCGCCATGGGGAGCAGCAGGGCCCACTCGAAGATCGGCCGCCCCCAAAACCGGCACATGGTGACGAGCCAGGCGCTGCCGACACCGATGACGAGGGTGCCGGTGCCGACCCCGATCATCAGCCACAGCGAATTGGCTATATAGCGGGTGAGCACCGTCTCCGCCAGGTGACGCCAGACGTCGCCCGCGGGGATGAAAATATGGGAGAACACCACCAGGACCGGCACCGAAACCAGCGCCGCGACGCCGATGGTGAAGACCGACCATCCGTCGAGCCAACGCCGCCCGGCGCCTCGCCCGGCCCACTTCCGGGAGACGACTGTATCGGTGCTCAACGCCACTCCCTATCGGGTCCGCGCTCGTCCGGTGAGCCAGCTTGGGTCATCACCGCCATCCCGCCCGGTCCATCAGCCGGACCGCCTCGCCATTATGCTGGCTGAGCACGGCGACATTGAGGCTGTCGGCCTTGAACGCCCCCCATGAAGCGACGATGGCGGATTGGGCGGCCTTGGGATTGACCGGGTACTCGAAGTTGGCTTCGGCGAACACCTTCTGCGCTTCCGGGCCGACCAGGAATTCCAGAAGCTTGATGGCGCCCGCCTTGTTGCGGGCGTATCTGGTAACGCCGGCGCCGCTGATGTTGACATGCGTCCCGCGCCCCTTCTGGTTGGGGAAGAAGACGCCGATCTTCGCCGTCAGTTTGCGGTCCCTCGGCCTCTTGGACGCGACCAGACGACCGAGATAGTAAGTGTTGGCGATGGCGATATCGCCCTCGCCGGCGCCGACGGCGCGGATCTGGTCCCTGTCGCCGCCCTTTGGCCGGCGCGCCATGTTGGCGACCAGGCGTTTGGCCCAGGCCTCGGTTTTGTCGAAACCATTGGCGGCGATCAGCGAAGCCACCAGGGACTGGTTGTAGATGTTGTTGGAGGAACGGATGAGGATGCGTCCCTTCCATTTGGCGTCGGTAAGGGCCTCGTAGGTCGAGAGTTCGGAGGGCTTGACGCGGCCCTTGTGGTACATGATCACCCGCGCCCGCATGGTCAGGCCGAACCAGTGCCCGCCGCTTTCGCGGAAACGGGCCGGTATCGCCGTTTCCAACACCTTCGACCGGACGGGCTGAAACAACCCCGCGGCCTGGGCTCGCCCCAGGTTCCCGGCGTCGACGGCGATCAGGATATCCGCCGGGCTGTTCCTGCCTTCGCGCTTCAGCCGTTCGACCAGTGCATTGGACTTGCCTTGCAGAAGGTTGATCTTAATTCCGGTTTCGGCGGTGAACTTGTCATAGAGTGTCTGGTCGACATCGTAATGGCGCGACGAATAGATGTTGACTTCCGCCGCCCATGCGCTTGGCGTGAAAGTTCCCACCGAGCCGGTGATGACCGCCACGAGCGCAAGCAATGCCGATGGAGTTCTCGCCCTGACCGTAGCGGGTTTCTCATGCTTCTGCATGAATTTTTCCTTTTGTTTTCCGTAACTTATAAAAGTTGTTGCGAATGATAATCATTCGCAACAACGGCCTCGATATCTTCTAAGCCCGATCAGGCCGCAATGTCAACATTCTAATGTTATGAAAACACTCTGAAATGTCGAGTTGCGATCGCTCTGGACTAGAGCCGAAGGCATAATTAGCGATCACACGGCCTTGGGCTCGGCCCCTGCCGATGGCGCCAGTTTTTGTATATCTTTCAGCATGTTGCCGGGGCCACCCCGCGAGGATGTTATTTGAGCGAGCCGCCTAACAACTGATTTTGGCCCCGGTTGTCGCCGCCGCTCACGCCGTAGCGCGCCACTGTAGCACGCTACAGCGCGCCGTCCTCAGTCAAGGTAGGCATTTGCTCGGCGGGCGCAACCACCGTGAAGCCCAGCCGCCGCCCGGCCGGCGGCCGTGAGGCCGAGGCCCCCGGCCAGGAGGCCCTAACCGGACCTACCGGGAATGTGCGCCGATGGTCCGGAGGTGACCCTTAGCGGACATTCGGTCGAATATGCGGTTCAGCAGGTGGGTGATCCGACGCCTGCCGGCCGAGGCCAAGCGCCGCAACCACCCGTCCACGGCAAGCGTCCGACAAGCCTTAACATTTCCAGACCTTGCGCCTGAGCCGCGCCCGGCCGCCCATACGGCGCGACCGGGCGTTGGCGGCGGCCCCCCCCCCCGGCATGTCCCGCCGGACAAAAGATACTGATTCGCTTGACAAATTGGGCAAGGGGGGCCACATGACGTTCGAACATTGTCTCGCGATTGCGCGAAGCGCCGCTGACCGGCGGTACCATTTCCCGGGAACAATAATCAAGAATCACCCGTTCCGGCCGCGCCCGGAGCAGGGCCAAACGCCACGGCCCGGCCGCGTCAAGGACGCCGTCCGCACCGCCGGGCGCATAAGGATACCTACGTGACCGATAGTAATTTCTCAGGCCTCGGCCTAGCCGAGCCGATACAGCGTGCGTTGAATAGCAGAAACCACGTCATCCCGACGCCGATCCAGGCGCGGGCCATCCCCGAAATTCTCACCGGCAGGGATATCCTGGGCATCGCCCAGACCGGCACCGGCAAGACCGCAGCCTTCGCGCTGCCCATTCTCCACCAGCTTTCCCGAAAGCGCGGAAACAACAGACCATACAGCCCGCGCAGCCCGCGCGCCCTGATCCTTGCGCCGACCCGCGAACTCGCGATCCAGATCGGCGACGAGTTCCGCGCCTACGGCAAACACCTGCATTTGCGCTATTGCGTAATCTTCGGCGGCGTCAGTCAGAAACCACAGGTCAACGCGCTCCACCGCGGCGTCGATATCGTCGTCGCCACGCCGGGCCGCCTGCTCGACCTGATGAACCAGCGCCACATCAGACTCGACGCTGTCGAGCACCTTGTCCTCGACGAGGCCGACCGGATGCTCGACATGGGCTTCGTGCGCGATGTCCGCAAGATCATCGCGGCGGTGCCC
>JAPUGG010000271.1 GCA_027292975.1 Alphaproteobacteria bacterium
GGGCGCGATATGGACGAAACCGGTGCCCTGTTCGGTGGTGACGTGATGGCCTTCCACCAGGGGCACGTCGAAGTCATAGCCCTGTCCGCGCAGGGGATGGGCGAGCACGGCGCCCGTAAGCGCGCCGCCCTTGAGCCGGGCGCGTACCTCGTGACCGGTGATGGCCGCGGCCTCCAGCGTCTCGGCCAGCAGCGCCTCGGCCACGACCAGGACCTCGCCGGGCTTGGCGCCGGATCCCTCCGCGGCGCTCCTCACCTCGATCACCAGGTAGTCGATGTCGGCGCCGAAGGCGACGGCGCGGTTGCCGGGCAGGGTCCAGGGCGTGGTGGTCCAGATGACTATGGCGGCGCCGGTGAGCGCTTCGGCGGGTGCGGAGAGGCCAGGCAGCGCGGGCGCGGAGAGGATGGGAAAGCGCACCCAAACGGTGGTCGAAGTATGGTCCTCGTATTCCACCTCGGCCTCGGCCAGCACCGTGCGTTCCACCGGCGACCACATGAGCGGCTTCACGCCCTTGTACAAGCCGCCGCTCAACAGGTACTTGCCGAGTTCGGCGACGATCGTCGCCTCGGCCTCGTGGGCCATGGTGGTGTAAGGGTTATCCCAATCCCCGAACACCCCGAGCCGCTTGAACTCTTCGCGTTGGACCTCGATCCAGTGGGCCGCGAAAGCGCGGCATTCCTCGCGGAAATCGATCACCGGAATTTGGTCCTTGTCCTGGCCCCGGGCGCGGTATTTTTCCTCGACCATCCATTCGATGGGCAGCCCGTGACAATCCCAGCCGGGCACGTAATTGGCGTCGAACCCCTGCATCTGCCGGGTGCGGTTGATGACGTCCTTGAGGATCTTGTTCAAGGCATGTCCTATATGGATGTTGCCGTTGGCATAGGGCGGGCCGTCGTGAAGGATGTAGGGCTCCCGTCCCGCCGATTGGGCGCGCAGCCGCTTCCATAGGCCGATGCGCTCCCAGCGCGCGAGCAGATCCGGTTCGCGTGCGGGCAGCCCCGCCTTCATGGGAAAATCGGTGCGGGGCAGGAATACCGTCGATTTGTAATCGCCGCTCATGGCCTTGACTTTATTGCACCTCTTCACGCGGGCCGCATGGAACGGTATCGGGAGGCCGCCGTCAACCTCGCTCCGCGGTCAGGACGCCGCTTTGAGGCGGGCGCGGGCATCGAGGACGTCGTGCTCCATCTGTTCGACGAGGGCGGCCACGCTATGGAACGCGGCCTCGGGCCTGAGATAGGCGACGAAGGAGACCCGGAGCGTGCGGCCGTAAAGGTCGCCGGAAAAATCCATCAGGAAAACCTCAAGCCGGGGATCTTCGCCTTGGAACTGGGGGCGGACACCGAAATTGGCGGCGCCGTCGAACCACTCCGTGTCCATGCCGGCGTCGATGCCGGCGCGAACCGCGTAAACGCCGGGACAGGGCAAGAGGGTGCCGTCCATCCGCACGTTGGCGGTGGGAAAGCCAAGCTCCTGGCCGCGCCCATCGCCGCGAACGACCCGACCGTCCACCTCCCACGGGCGCCCGAGAAGCCTAGCCGCGGCCTCGGGCTTGGCGTCCTTGAGAAAGGCGCGAATAGTGTTGGACGATATCGCCGCGCCGTCCTCATCGCGCACCTGGACGGCGGGGCTGACCACGAAACCGCAATCGCCCGCCATGTCCTTAAGCAACGCCACATCGCCCTTGCGCCCCCGGCCGAAGGCGAAATCCTCCCCCACCACCACGTGAGCCGCGCCAAGATCGCGGGTCAGGATCCGGGCCACGAAATCCTCCGCTTCCATGGACGCCAGAGCGCGGTTGAAATGCAGCACCACCAGGCCGTCGATCCCGAGCGTCTCCATCAGATGGGCCTTGGAGCGCAGCGAGGTCAGCCGGAAGGGCGCACCGTCCGGCTGGAAATATGAACGCGGATGGGGCTCGAAGGTCAGCACCACCATGGGCGCTTTGAGCTCCCGGGCGATGCCTTTCGCCTGATTGATGACCGCCTGGTGGCCGCGATGGACGCCGTCGAAATTGCCGATGGCGATGACCCCCCCCGAAAGCTCGGGGGGCACGGTTTCGGTGTGCCGGATAAGCCGCATGGTGTTGTGATCGAAGGGCCGGGAACGCGGGGGTTGGAACCGGGGCCGGCCCCTAGCTCGCCTCCATGGCCATGACGCCGCCGTCGACGAACAGGTTTTCTCCCCAGACGAATTTGGAATCGTCGCTCACCAGGAACAGGACCGCCGCGGCCATGTCCTCGGGCGCGCCGGGACGGCCGGCCAGGTTCTTGACCGGCCGGGTCGAGTCGAACTCTTCCTTGCCCACTGGCGAGCCGATCTTATTGGGCGAGATGGAATTGACGCGGATACCATGGCTTGCCAACTGCACCGCCATGGAACGGGTCAGGTTGATGACGCCGCCCTTGGCCGCGGTATAGGCGAGCGCCCGGGGCCGGCCCCGCCAGCCCGAGGTCGAGGCGATATTGACGATGTTGCCGCCACTCCCCTGGGCGACCATCTGTTGGGCGCAATACTTGCCCATCAGGAACGGCGCGCCCAGCGTCACCGCCATCACCCGGTCCCATTCCTCCTTGGTGAT
>JAPUGG010000272.1 GCA_027292975.1 Alphaproteobacteria bacterium
AAGGCCGAGGGCGAGACCAGCCGCTTCCGCGCCATTTTCAACGAATACGAAAAGGCGCCTAGGGTCACCCGCCAGCGGCTCTATCTCGAGACCATGCAGGAAGTGATCAAGAGCAATCCACCCGTCATCATCGACTCTAAAGCGGGCGTGGTGACCTACCTGCCCTTGCCCGAACTGCAAAAACGCCAGAAGGGAGGCCAGCGATGAACCGCATTCTCGCAATTTTCGGGGTGGTGGTGATCGCCGCCGGCGTTGTCGCCATGTCGACAATGTACACGGTTCACCAGACCGAGCAGGCCCTGGTGCTGCAATTCGGCAAGCCGGTCCGCGTGGTCAACGAACCGGGACTCAAGTTCAAGTGGCCGTTCGTGCAGAATGTCGTTATCTATGACCGCCGGGTGCTCGATCTCGACCCGGCGGCGGAAGAGATGATCGCCTCGGACAAGAAGCGCATCGTCGCCGATTCCTACGTGCGGTACAAGATCACCGATCCCCTGAAGTTCTTCCAGACAGTAGGGAACGAAACGCGGCTCAGGGTGCGGCTCGGGCGCATCATCAACGCCTCCATGCGTTCGGTGATCGGCAACTATTCCCTGCCCGCGCTGTTGACCGTGCAACGGGTCAAGATCATGTCCGAGATCAAGGATCGGGTGAACCAGGAATCCGCGCAGTTCGGCATCGAGGTGATCGACGTGCGTATCCGCCGCGCCGATCTGCCCCAGGAAAACTCGGAAGCCATCTATGCGCGGATGAAGTCCGAGCGCGAACGCGAGGCCAAGGAAAATCGTGCCGAGGGCGCCGAGATCGGCCAGCGCATCCGCGCCGAGGCCGAGCGCGACCGCACCGTGCTCTTGGCCGAGGCCCAAAAACAGGCCCAGGAGTTGCGCGGTGAGGGCGACGGTCTGGCCACCTCCATCGCCAACAAGGCCTATGGCGGCGAGGCGCGGCCCTTCTACGAGTTCTACCGCTCCATGCAGGCCTATAAGGAATCCTTGGTGAACGGCGAGGCGAGCTTCATATTGTCGCCCGACGCCGATTTCTTCCGCTTCCTGACCGATATCGAAGGCAAGAAGAGAACAAGATCGCCGAGGCGTTAGGGCACTTTCCGGCCCAATGGTTCGTTGCGGCCCCATAGCGCGTTAGGCGCAGGCAGCGCGGGGATCGCGGGAGACGGCCGTGGCGGTCGAGTTGCTGACCTTCTTGGGTCTCGCCCTGCTTCTGGAGGGCGTGGTCCTGGCGTTGTTCCCGGCCGGCATCCGCCGCATGCTGGATCAGTTCGCGGCACTGAGCCCGCCGCAGTTGCGCGTCATCGGCTTGGGCTTTACCGTGGCGGCGGCGCTGGTCCTGGTCATCGTGGCGCGCGTGGCCAATGGCGGCGACGGCATGTCCTTCGCGTTTCCCGCGACCCGGCGCTTGGTCGCGGGGCTTTTTTAGCCAGGGACGTCTGGCGGAAATGGTTGTCAGGTGCCATATTTGCACCATATTCATCTCCTATCACTCCCGCCCGATAAGGGGGTGGCCGCGAAGGACGAAAAATCGCGGCCTCCCCGCTCCGATTCAGGCGAGGGGGCGTCCAAGGGACGCGATTGAGAGGGCTAATGGCCTTGCCGGGAAGTCGGAATTTGATGGAAAGTTTAGAAGATGGAGAACGAAATTGGATAACATGATGATCCCAAGCCCCTCCCGCACCCCTTGTGTCTCACGCCGGGGAGCGACAGCGCATGGCCGGTTTGGCGCGCGCGTCGCGGTCGCCGTTGTGGCCCTGGCCCTCGCGGTGCCGGTCCTCCCCCTGGGCGCCGCGCCCGCCCAGGCAGCCGCCCCGCCTGAGAGCTTTGCCGATCTCGCCGAGCGTTTACTGCCGGCGGTGGTCAACATTTCCGCGACTCAGGTCAGCAAGAAGCGCCGCCTGCCGGAGATGCCGCAATTTCCTCCGGGCTCGCCCTTCGAGGAATTCTTCCGCGATTTCCTTGATCGCAACCAGCACAATTCCAAGCCGCGCAAGTCGAGCTCCCTGGGATCGGGCTTCATCATCGATCCCTCGGGCTACGTGGTCACCAACAACCACGTGATCGAAGACGCCGAAGAGATCACCGTGATCCTGCAGGACGACACCAACCTCAAGGCCAAGATCATCGGCCGCGACAAGAAGACCGATTTAGCGCTTCTCAAGGTCGAACCCAAGAAGCCGCTGCCCTCGCTCGAGTGGGGCGATTCTACCAAGGCCCGGGTCGGCGACTGGATTCTCGCCATCGGCAATCCCTTCGGCCTCGGCGGGACGGTCACCGCGGGCATCATTTCCGCATCCAAGCGGGATATCAATTCCGGCCCCTATGACAGCTATCTGCAAACCGACGCCTCCATCAACCGCGGCAATTCCGGCGGTCCCATGTTCAATCTCGACGGCAACGTGATCGGCGTGAATACCGCCATCTATTCGCCCTCGGGCGGCTCCATCGGTATCGGCTTCGCCATTCCCTCCGCCCAGGCGCGCGCCGTCATCGACCAACTGCGAAAGTTCGGCCGCACCCGGCGGGGCTGGCTCGGCGTTCGCATCCAGACGGTGACCAAACAGATCGCCGAAAGCCTGGAGCTCGGCAAGCCCAGGGGCGCGCTGGTCGCCGGCGTCAACGAAAAGGGGCCGGCCAAGGATTCGGGCCTCAGGGCGGGCGACGTGATCTTGACCTTCGACGGCAAGCCGGTGGAGAGAATGCGGGACCTGCCCCGCATCGTGGCGCAGACGCCCATCGACAAAAGCGTGCAGTTCAAGGTATGGCGCAACGGTGACAACGCAAAGACCGTGGATCTCACCGTCAAGATCGGCGAACTGCCCGACGACGTGAAGACCGCCAAGATCACGGGCATCGAAAACAAGTCGGCGGTGGAAATGCTGGGCATGACCCTGGCCGAGCTCAACGATTCCCTGCGCCGCCGCTACAAGCTCGATTCCCGGGCCAAGGGCGTCTTGGTTCTCGACGTCAAGGAAGGCAGCGCCGGCAAGAAGGGTGGGCTTCAGCCGGGCGATCTGATCGTCGAGGTGGCGCCCGACACGGTGGGCACGCCGAAAGAGTTCCAGGAGCGGATCGACAAGGCGCGCAAGGCCAAGCGCAAGACGGTTCTGCTCTTGACCGAACGCAAAAAAGTGCGCCAGTTCATCGTTTTGCCCGTCATTTAAAGGCGTGAGCGAACAAGCACCCCCCCTGGTGCGTCCGTTCCGCGGGCTTCGCCCCGCGCCCCACTATGCCGCCGAGGTGGCCGCCCCCCCCTATGACGTGGTGTCGACGGCGGAAGCGGTAGAACTGGCGAGGGGCCGTCCCCTGAGCTTCCTGCATATCTCCAAGCCCGAGATCGATCTGCCGCCCGGCACCGACCCCTTCGCGCCCGAGGTCTATGCCAAGGGGGCGGAAAACATGGCCCGCATGATCGGCGACGGCATATTGGTCCGCGATGAAGGGCCGCGCTACTACGTCTACCGCATGGGGACGGGCGATCATCTCCAGACCGGCATCGTCGGCGGTGGTTCGGTGGCGGCCTATGACGCCAACCGCATCCGCCGGCACGAACTCACCCGGCCCGACAAGGAAGACGACCGGGTCCGCCAGATCGAGGCGGTGGGGGCCGAAACCGGTCCCGTCTTCACATTCCACCGGCCCGATGCCCGCTTGGCCGCGGTGACGGCGCGCGCCGTGGCCTCGGCGCCGGCCTACCAGGTCGAACTGGCCGGCACCCGGCATGGGCTGTGGGTGGTGGACGACCAAGCCGAAATCTCAGCCATCGATGCCGCGTTCGACGCCATGGACGTCATCTATATCGCCGACGGGCATCACCGCTCGGCCGCCGCTTCCCGGGTCGCGGCATCATGCGCCGCCGCCGATCCCGCGGCCGACGGCACGCGGCCTTACGATTACTTTCTGATCGTGAGCTTTCCCGCCGATGAGGTGCAGATTTTAGATTACAACCGGGTGGTCAAGGACCTGGCCGGGCTGGAGGTCGAGGCCTTCCTTGCACGGGTGGCCGAAAATTTCGACCTCGGCGAAAGTGCTGCGCCCGTGAAGCCCGATGCACCCCATGCCTTCGGCATGTATCTCGGCGGGCGATGGTACGCGATGTCCCTCAAGGAGCCGCCCTCGGCCGGCGCCGCGCCGGTGGCGCGGCTCGACATCAGCCTGCTCCAGGAACGGCTGCTGGGTCCGGTGCTCGGCATCGGCGACCCCAGGATCGACAAGCGGATCGATTTCATCGGCGGAGTTCGCGGGCTCGAGGGCCTGGAGGCGCGGGTCGACGGCGGCGAGGCGGCGGTCGCCTTCGCCCTTTATCCGCCATCGGTCGCCGACCTCATGGGGGTGGCCGACGCGGGGGGCGTGATGCCGCCCAAGTCGACCTGGTTCGAACCCAAGCTCGCCGACGGGCTGGTGTCCCTGGTGCTAGAGCATTATCCGACCTAATTGACCCATTTGACCGGAATGATTTTACCTCAAAGCTAGGCGCGCATCGCACGGCGAAGCGGGGCATCGCCGAAGATGTGCAACGACGATTTGACGTAAAAGCACACCCGGCCCGCGGTGGGGCTCGTCATGCGCAGCGTGCATTGGCACGACGGCCCCCAGGGGGCGTTGCGGCCCTCTCGCGATGCGCCACATCGCGCGTCATGAGAAGCGTGCATCCGCACGACGGACCGTGCCTGCCCTGGAAACCCATGATCACCCATCAAATTGAGCCGATTAAGTCGGA
>JAPUGG010000273.1 GCA_027292975.1 Alphaproteobacteria bacterium
TCTTCTTCTTCTTCTTTTTGCGGGCCTTCTTCATGATCCGCTTGAGCTTCTTCAAAAATTTCTTCTGGTTGTTGATGTACCTCTTATCGGAAAAGGCGACATAGTATTTGCGATCCGACCGGATCCGGTACTGGGGCGCGATCAGGTTATGGTCGACGTCCACCCGGAGCGAATCCATGCGCTCGCCGGTCTTGATGAAGATCGACTGGCCCTCCTTGCTCAGCGCCCAGTTGATGAAGAGGTTCCGGGCGTTGGGATGGGGCGCCTTGTCGATGGCCATGAGGTTGGCCGCCGAGGCCGACAGGATCTCGCCCTCCTTGAGAACCTGGGGCAGATAGCTCTTGACCGGAAACCCCTGCTTCCTGAGCTGCAGCGCGGCGTTATTGAGGCCGAACATGCCGATGGCATAGCGCCCCAGCGCCAGCCATTCGGCGCCCTGGCGGGAATCGCGCACGATGGTCACGTCCATGTCGTTGGCGAATTTCTGGAACCACGCCTCGCCGATCTTGGGGTTGAGCAGCATCGGCACGGTGGTCGCGCCCGAGCCCCGGCGGCCCGGCGACCGGGCGACGATCTTGCCCTTCCATTTGGGCTTCAGGAGATCCCAATAGGACTGGATTTCGCCGGGCTTTACCAGATTGGTGTTGATGGCGACGGCGTAGGACGGCGATGCCCCCCAGGTGAAAATGTAGCGGCCGTAGGGGTCGGTGTAGTGTTGCTTGCCCTTATACCAGCGCGCCGGATTCGAGACCTCGGGGTCGATCAGGAGCTCGTCCACCGGCACCAGCATCTTGTTGGGCAGCATGATGGACAGCGCCGTGTTGGCGCCGCCGATCCAGGCATCCACGGTGTACTTGCCCTGTTTCCTTTCGACCAGAATCCGCGCCGAATGCCGGCGGCTTGAGCCGGTCTGGTAATTGACCTTGATGCCGTATTTCTTGGTGAACTCGGGCATGATCTTGCGCAGTTGCCGCGGCATTTGGCCGCCGAGCATGACCTCGACCTGGCCCTCGCGCTTGGCCGCCCGGACCAGGGTCTTCCATTGGTCGGACGACGCCGCGACCTGGGTGGGCGTCGAAGCGGTCCCCGGCGCCATCCCATCCCCATGGGCCAGCCCCGGCAACGCTAGGAGTGCCGCCAAGGCACTGATTGAAACGATTTTTCGCAACATATCCTTATCTCCCTTCGCTGTGGGTTTTTGACACCTAAATCTATCCGTCCGACGCGCGCGCGCCGGACCGGTCCGACGGCCAGGCGCTGTGGCCGTCGGCACGCAACCGCAACCAGATCTTGGCGCCCTCGGCCAGGGGGTCGTGGCGGTCGCCGTAAATGACGATCAGGCGCTGGTCATCGACCGCGATCTGGTATTCGAAGCGCTCGCCGATGAACAGCGCCGTCGACACCGTGCCGCCGATCATGCCGGCGGGCGCTTCGCCGCCCGAGGCGGCAACGATCTCCACATCCTCGGGGCGGACGCCGATAAAGACCGCGTTCCCGACCTTGATGCCATCGGGATGGTAGCTCCGCCCGAAGACCACGCAATCGGGAGCGCCGTCGATCTTGATGGCCATGGGCCCCGCCGGGTTGGCGGTCTCGACCCGACCCTTGAACAAAAGCGTCTTGCCGATGAAATCGCGCACGAACGCGTTGGCGGGCTCTTCATAAAGCAGGTGCGGGCTGCCCTGCTGTTGCACCACGCCGGCATCTATCAGGGCGATACGGTCCGACAGGCTGAGCGCCTCCACCTGGTCGTGGGTGACGAACAGGACGGCGATGTTGAGCCGCTTCTGCAACAGCTTGACCTCCAGGCGCATCTGCTCGCGCAGCTTGGCATCGAGATTACTGAAAGGCTCGTCCAACAGCAGCGTGCGCGGCTCCGTCACCAGCGCGCGGGCGAGGGCCACGCGCTGCTGCTGGCCGCCACTGAGCAGCGGGCCGGGGCGCTTTTCCATGCCGGCCATGCCCACCATCTCGAGGATCGCCGCCACCCGGGGCCTGATTTCGCTACTGGGAAATTTCCGCGCCTTCAGGGGAAAGGCGACGTTTTCCTCAACCGTCATGTGCGGCCAGATCGCGTAGGACTGGAACACCATGCCGACGTTGCGTTTTTCCGGGGGGAGCGAAAAGCCGGTATGGGTCAGCACCACCGCGTCGTCGCCGAAATAAATCGAACCTTCGTCGGGCTCTTCCAGGCCCGCGACCATGCGGAGCGTCGTCGACTTGCCGCAGCCCGACGGCCCCAGCAGCGTAACCACTTCCCCGACGCGGACCTCCAGGCTCAGCCCATCGACGGCCTTAAACTCGCTGCCCGGATAGGTCTTGGAGAGATTCTCAAGCCTGATCGCCACCTTGGGCGCGGGCGCCCCGGCGTCGGCTTTTACCGTCTCTGGTTCCACGGCGGTCTGCATGACCCCCCCTTGGTAAGCGTCTAACCGTTACGGCCCCTGTTCGGCCAACGCGGCGGCGTCAGGCAAATTTTATGACCGCCTTCACCACTTTGTAGCCCGCCATGGCCGCCATCGCCTCATTGATCTGATCCAGCCCATAGCTCTCGCTGATCATATCCTCGAAGGGAAACCGGTCTCTACGCGATGCCAGGAAGTCGATGGCCTGCAACCAATGACGCGGCTCCGCGGAGCGAATCGTCATATAGGTCATCTCCTTGGGAAGCCGCGCCACATCCATTTCGGCCTTCTCGCTCCCTCCGCCGATATCCAGGAAGCGCCCGCCGTCGCGCAGCATGGTGAGACCTTCGGGTACCGCCTGATTGTTGGCCACCTGAATGACCACGTCGGCGCCGCGGCCCGCGGTGAGGCCCAGGACCCATTCGCGGCGGTTTTGAGGATCGGTTACCGTTTCCAGGTCGAGCACGGCATCGGCACCCATGCGTTTGGACACCGCGAGCCGTGCCGCCGGCGCGCCGATCAGCAGCACCTGTTTGGCGCCATGGTCTTTGGCCACGGCGGCGGCGAAATTACCGAGCGGCCCGCTTCCTTGTATGAGCACGGTTTCGTGGCTCTTGACCGGTCCCAAGCGGTCGAAGCCGTGCATCACGGTCCGATAGGCGCAGGCCGAGGCCGCCGCGGATTGCGACGAAACCTCCTCGGGGACCTTGATGATCAGGCAAGGGGGAGGCACGTACATGACCTCGGCGCAACTTCCCAACAGGTAGGGAAATTCATCACTGCGGTTGTGTCCCCAAGAGGCGCGCCCGGGGCAGATGCAGGGCTGGAGCGCGACCGAGCAGTAATAGCAAGAGCCGCAAGCGACATAGCTCCACACGATGCGGTCGCCGAGCTGGACCGGGTTGCCCAGAATATCGGTGCGCGCGCCGTTGATCTCCTCCACCGTACCGCAGGGCTCATGGCCGGTGATGATGGGCAGGCTGTCGCCGGTTGGCAAGGGGCCATGCCAGCGGTGCACGTCGGTGCCGCAAATCGTCGAGGCCTCCATGCGCACCAGAGCGGCGCCCGGTTCCAGTTCGGGGATCGGCACACGCAGGATTTCCAGCGGCTGATTATGGGCGGTGATGACGGCGGCCCGGCAATCGTTCATATCCCATCTTCCCTCTCTCAAGGCTTCGATCGGCCGATCACGGGGCGCTGGGAGTTATGCCCTTGGGCGTCATCTCCGCCGCCGCACCAGCGCCGCCCGCCACTCCCCTAGGCCGTAAGCTGGTAGAAGCGCTCGGCATTGCCGTAAAGAAGCGCCGCCTTGTCGTCTGCGGAGATCTCGTTGCTTCCCATGAGCTCCTTGATATCGCGCTTGCAGCTTTCGTTGGTCACCTCATGGGGAAAGTCGGAGGAATAGAAGAAGGGACGGTTGCCGACGGTCTTGATGGCGAAGGGCATGGTCAGTTCTTCCGTTTCGATGCCGAGGTAGAGGCGTCCGTCCTCGATCAGCTTCTTGATGTAGTCGGCGGGATCGTCTTCCTCGCGCACGCCGAATTCGCCCTCGGGAATGTACTGGAAATGGGTTTCGTGGGACGCATGCAGGCGCTCCATCAGGAACAGCAACCAGGCGATGCCGCCTTCGAGGAAGGCGATCCGCACCTTGGGAAAGCGGTCGAAAACGCCATTGTAGACGATGTTGGCGCAGTTCACCGCGAGACCCCAGGGATGGCCCAGGGCATGCACGGGGACGTACATGTTCATATGGTCGAGGCCGAACCGGTCATGGACCCCGCCGTGGACGGAAAGGCAGCATCCCAGGCGATCGGCCTCCTGGTAAACCGGCCAATAAGTCTTGGCGCCGAGCGGCTGGGGAAGTCCGTTGGACGGCATCATCGCCCCCAACATCCCCAGTTCCGTCACCGCCCGGTTCAGTTCCTTGACCGCCTCTTCGGGGTCCTGCATGGGGATGATGGCCATGCCCCTGAGACGCGGGTCGAACTTCAAATAGGTGTCCGACAGCCAATCGTTATAGGCGCGGCAGGCGACGGCGGCGTAGTCGAGGCTGACGATATTGCCGTAAGCCAAGGCCCTGGTCGGATAGAGCATGGTCCAATCGATGCCCACGTCATCGAGGAAATCGAGCCAACCCTCCGGCCCGACCGAGGGCCGCCCGTCGCGCTTGGGCGGCGTTTCCACGGCGCGCCCCGCATGAAGATGGTCGAGCGGCGGAAAGACGACGCCGCTCTGCTCCGCGATCCGACGATAGGACGGCTCCATATAGGCGATGATCCCCGCCTCGTCTTCGGTGATGTGGCCGTCGCCGTCGATAACTCTGGTGTCGAGAGTGCTAGGCATTGGAGTGGTGTCCGTGTGCTGTTGCCGACATGTTTCGCTGGTCCCTGATCATCCATGGCCTGGCCGGATCGTTGCCCGGCCGGCCGCTTTTTGGAATTCGATGCAATTCTACATTATCCGGAATTCCCGTCACGCGGAAACTGACGCCGCCAAGATAGGATACGATGATTCGGGGCGCGGTGTTGACTTGATTCCAGCCATGCGCACGGCCGGGCCCCCCTTGAACGGCGAAGGCCAATGAACTAAGACCTTTGGGTCCGGAGGGGGCCGCCGCGTTTTTGGCCTCTTGTTGCCGGCCGAGATTGGGGCAGGGAGTGGAATGTCAGGCGATAGCATCTTGGCGATCGACGATTCCATGCTGGTGGACGCCGGCACCAGGCGCAAAATCTACCGTCATCCGGAAGACGATGATAAGATTCTCAAGGTTTTCTGGGAGGACCAAATGCCCGCCAGGCGGCGCGCCAGACTCTGGTATGGGCGATTTAAATCGCTCCGCCGGTACGATGACAACGAGCTCGACTATCTTCAATACCGCCGCGCCATGAAACACGCGCCCGGCCCGTTGGGATGCATCTACACCATCTTCGGCTACGCCGAGACGACCCAGGGACGGGCCCTGGTCGGCGAGCATGTGCGCAACGCCGACGGGGGAACCAGCGTGACGCTCAGGCGCTTTCTTCAAGATCACGGGCCTGCGAAGATTTTCCCGCTGGTGGATGATCTCTTCGAGGAACTCGCGGCCAATCACGTGGTCACAAAGGACCCGCATTTGGAAAATATCTTAGTCCGCGAGCTTGAGGGCGGCGCATTGCGGCTGGTGATCATCGATGGGCTCGGCGATCCCAATTTCATTCCTTTCGCAACGTGGTCAAAGAGGCTCAACCGGAAAAAATTGATGCGCAAGAAACAGACCTTGATCCGCAAGGCCCAGTTGTTCGCCGAGTTTGGCTGAGCCGTGAATGGAAGAGGCGGTGATGCCTGGCGATCGCTTATTAGCCATCGATGAATCGAAGCTTATCGCCACCGGCAAGTGGCGTAACGTCTACCTCCATCCCGAGGACGAGACCAAGGTCCTCAAGGTCTATCGGGAGGACCGGACCCCGGCAGACAGACGCGCCCGGCATTGGTATTGTCGGGCACTCCCCCTGAGCCGTTTCGACGCCAACGCCAAGGACATTCGTCAGTACCGCCGGGTGGCGCGGAAGGCGCCCGGGATGCTCGATTTCATTTGTCCGCTGTTCGGCTATGCGGAGACGACCCGGGGACGGGCGCTGGTAGCCGGGCACGTGCGCGATACCGACGGGCGAACCAGCGAGACGCTCAGGAGCTATGTCCTCAACAACGGGTTGGCGAAAATCGCCCCGGCCTTGGACGGCTTGTTCGAGTCGCTCGCGGCCCATCACGTCACGGTCGAGGACCCCACCGCCTACAACATCCTTGTGCGCCAGGGCGGCGCCGGGCCGGAGCTGGTCATCGTCGATGGACTCGGCGATCCTACCCTGATTCCGTATAAAACGGTCTCGAAAAGGCTCAATCGGCGCAAGCTGATGCGCAAGAAGGGGAAATTGTTGCGCAAGCTCCACGCCCTCGTGCAAGAAAGCTGAACGGCGCCTCAGGTCACCAGGATGGCGCGAAAATCATTGACGTTGGTGAAGGTGGGCCCGGTTACCACCAGCGCATCGAGGGCGGCAAAAAACGCGTACGCGTCGTTATCGCCGAGCAACGCGCGCCCGTCCAGCCCCTTGGCCCCCGCAAGTGTAAGGATATCGGGGCCGATGACGGCCCCGGCATTATCCTCGGTGCCGTCGATGCCGTCGGTATCGCAGGCCAGCGCATGGACGTGCGCCGCGCCATCCAGCTCCAGGGCCAGGGCCAGCAGGAATTCCGTGTTGCGCCCACCGCGCCCGATTCCCTGGTCCTGGCCCCGGCCCCGCCGCGAGCCGCCAAGGGTCACCGTGGTCTCGCCGCCGGAGATCAGCACCCAGGGCCGGCGCGCCTTTGACCCCGCTTGGGCGCACTTTTGGCGCACCCGGCGCGCCATGTCCCGCGCCACGTCCCGCGCTTCGCCCTCGATCAAATCGCCCAGATTGTCCACCTCGATTCCCAGTTCCCGGGCCTTGGCCTCGGCCGCGCAGAGCGCCGTCGCCGGCGTCGCGATCATATTGAACGTATGCGCCCGGGCGCGCCCCTGGGGTCTCTTATTGGCGCGGATCGCTTTGCTAAGCCCCGGTGTCACCGGAAGGGAATAGCGCGCGATGACCTCCAGCGCCGCCGCGCCATCGTCGGGACAGGAAACGGTGGGACCGCCGCCGATGGTGGCGGGATCGTCGCCCGGCACGTCGGACAGCATATAGGTGGCCATGGGCGTGTTTCCCGCGGCCGCGGCCAGGCGCCCGCCCTTGACCGCCGACATCGCCCTTCTCACGCGGTTCATTTCCATGATCGGCGCGCCGCTTCCAAGCAGCGCCCGGAACATCTCTTGCTTTTGGGCGAGGGTGATCCCCTCGGCGGGCAGGCACAGC